>NZ_JARRQY010000005.1:0-113965 GCF_037381185.1 Acidihalobacter sp. | reverse complement strand
CGCTTACCCCAACCTACGCTTCTATCGCCGAATGCGTAGCCCAAGCGTTTGCGATGCGTTCTGTCTTGACGTCCCGATCCCCGTTAGGTCTTGCCTCGAGCGTGCGCCCCGGCGCGGGGCCGGGCGGCAGGGATGCCGCCCGAGCAGGCTTTGCCAGGATGGCAAGCGCCTGCGGTGCCCCGCGACGGGGTGTGCGCTCGAGGTTTGCCCGTAGGGACAAGGCCTTCGGGTGCCTTTCTTTCGCCTCTTTCTTTGGGCGTGCAAAGAAAGGTACTCGGGCGCGTCACCGATTCAGATCAAAATTACCCATCGCTGATTCGCGCCCGAAAAGTACCTCAAACGCAAAACAAATACGTGGGCTTTGTGCATCACCATTGGCCCAAACCGCGAATCGCGCCCCAAACGAGCCCCGAAGGCTGATTGTCGAGTGTTCTCAAGATGAGTCACCACAAGCGACACTCCCAATTCCGGCGGTATACTTTTTCACCATGAACGACACCCCGCTTCCTCTCTATACCGCCGACCAGGCCCGCGCGGTGGACCGCCGCGCCATCGATCAACTCGGCATTCCCGGATACACCCTGATGCAGCGCGCCGGTCAGGCGGCGTTCGAGGCGTTGCAGCGGCATTGGCCACAGGCTCGGCGCCTGTGCGCGGTGTGCGGCAGCGGCAACAACGGTGGCGACGGTCTGGTCGTGGCGCGCCTGGCGAGGGCAGCCGGCTTGGATGTGAGCGTCGTGCTGCTGGGCAAGGGCCCGCGCGAGGGCGGGGAGGCCTCCCAGGCGCTGGCCGACTGGCGCGCGACCGGTGGAGATGTGAGCGCGTTCGACGGCGTGCTGCCGACTGCGGATGTCTACGTCGACGGCCTGTTCGGTATCGGACTGACGCGAGCGCCGGAGGGCGTCTGGGCGCAGGCAATAGAGGCCCTGGCCGGCCGTGCGGTGCTGGCGCTGGACGTGCCTTCCGGGCTGGATGCCGACACGGGTGCGGCGCCGGGGGCGGTCGTCAACGCGGATGTGACGGTCAGCTTCATCCTGCGCAAACGCGGCTTGTACACCGGCGTCGGGCCGGATTGCGCCGGCGAACGTTTGTTCGCAGACCTGGGAGTGCCTGAGTCCGCGCGCACCGAAAGCGAGGCCCGCACGTTTCTGCGTCAGGCGCCGAGGGCGTTGCCTGCGCGGCGTCGGGCGGCGCACAAGGGCGACAACGGCCATGTGCTGATTGTCGGCGGCGCGCCGGGGATGTCCGGTGCCGCACGCCTGGCCGGAGAGGCCGCGCTGCGTTGCGGAGCGGGTTTGGTGACGGTCGCTACGCATTCCCAGCATGCCGGGTGGCTGAACGTGGGGCGCTGGGAGCTGATGGTGCGTGGTGTCGAGAGCGCTGTGGAACTGGGGCGCTTGTTCGAGGTGGCGAATGTGATCGCGGTCGGTCCCGGTTTGGGGCGTGATCCCTGGGGAAGAGGGCTGTGGCAGCGGGTACTCGATGCGCGTTGTCCGCTGGTGGTCGACGCGGATGCCTTGAATCTGCTCGCCGACATGCCCACAAAACGCGGCAACTGGGTGCTGACGCCGCATCCGGGCGAGGCCGGGCGTCTGCTCGGGCGTACCACGGGGCAGGTTCAGGCCGATCGGTTCTCCGCCGTCGAGGAACTCGGTCGGCGTTATGGCGGGACCTGCGTGCTCAAGGGAGCGGGTTCCCTGGTGCATGCGGATGGCGTCACCATGGTTTGCGCTGCCGGCAATCCGGGCATGGCGACGGCCGGTATGGGGGATGCGCTCACGGGCGTCATCGCCGGCCTGATCGCGCAGGGTATGGCGCCTGTCGAGGCCGCGCGCGAGGGCGTGTGTCTGCATGCGGCGGCTGGTGATGCCGCTGCGCATGAAGGCGAGCACGGCTTGTTGGCGGGCGATCTGATCGCGCATCTGCGCGCCTTGTGCAACGACTTCTGAGATGCCGGTATAACTAAGCCCCGAGGAGTTGTACGTGAGTGCTGACAAGGGAGCGGGCGATGCGGCTCGCGAAATCTATCTGGCGGACGAGGTGGCCACCGAGGCTTTGGGCGGTGTGTTGGCCGAAGTGCTTGAGCCGGGCATGCTGGTGTTCCTGCATGGGCAGTTGGGGGCGGGCAAGACCACGCTGGTGCGCGGCCTGCTGAGGGCGCTCGGACATGACGGGCCGGTACGCAGCCCAACCTATGCGTTGGTGGAGTCCTATCGGTTGGTGGCCTGCGAACTCCATCACTTCGATCTGTACCGACTGGCCGATCCGGAGGAGTTGGAATTCATGGGGCTGCGCGATTTCCTGGGCGGCGATGCGATCTGCATGATCGAGTGGCCTGAACGCGGCTCCGGAGTATTGCCCTGCGCCGATCTTGAGGTCGGCTTGTCCGTGTCGAATCCCGGGCGCCGAGCGCGCCTGTGGGCGCAGGGAG
Organism: Acidihalobacter sp.; assembly: GCF_037381185.1. Lineage (NCBI taxonomy): Bacteria > Pseudomonadati > Pseudomonadota > Gammaproteobacteria > Chromatiales > Ectothiorhodospiraceae > Acidihalobacter > Acidihalobacter sp. The sequence goes on along the minus strand of NZ_JARRQY010000005.1, from coordinate 111,534 downwards.
GTCGCGGTGAGCAGGCGCTGGCGCGCATGGATGTAAAGTAAATGTGTAGGTATTTCCTCTATCTATATAAAAAATATAGCTTTTGACCTTGCATTCTCGTCTCTGATGGCAAATCATTATGAGGTGCTTTGAGAGGTGGCGAGGCGCGTCGACGCCCGCCGGGGAGAATGTTCATGAGCCAACGAGACCAGAATTTCGAACGACGGCTGTTTCTGCGCCGCCTGCTCGGCGTCTCGGGCGCCGCTGCGGTGACCTTTGTCAGTCCCATGGCCTTCGCCAGTTCCAGGGTGGAGGTGAAGGGCGTGCGCATGTCTCAGGACGGACGTAGCACCCGCGTGGTTTTCGACCTCAGCGGGCCGGTCGAACACAATCTGTTCACCCTTTCCAAGCCCGAGCGCGTGGTCATCGACTTCAGGAACACGAACGCGCCCGACGGCCTGCATGTGAAACCGATCGCGCTTGTCCACGACATCCGCTATGCACGCCGCAATGTGTCGAACCTGCGCGTGGTGCTGGACCTGAAGGAACAGACCAATACGAGTAGCTTTCTGCTCAAGCCCGGCAAGGGTTCCACCCACTATCGCCTGGTCGTCGATCTTGCTGCGGCGACGGCCGATTCGGCTGCGCCCGTCATCACGGCCGCCGCGGCGCAGACCGGGAAGAAGCTGCGCGATGTGGTGGTGGCCATCGATCCCGGGCACGGCGGCGTCGATCCTGGCGCCATCGGCAAACGCGGCACCTACGAGAAGCACGTGGTGCTGCAGATCGCGCGTCGTCTGGAAGCGCTGATCAAGAAGACGCCGGGCATGCGGCCCTACTTGATTCGCAGCAGCGACCACTACGTCAGCCTGCGCGAACGTCTGCGCAAGGCGAGGGCAAAGCAGGCGGACCTGTTCATTTCCATTCACGCCGACGCTTCGCCCTATCGCTATCCCAAGGGCTCGACCGTGTACGTGCTGTCGGAGCATGGCGCCTCCTCCGAGGCGGCGCGCCTGTTGGCGAAGCGCCAGAACGAGGTCGATCGCGTGGCCGGCGTGAACCTGTCCGACAAGGACAACTTGGTGGCCTCGGTGCTGGTCGATCTGGCCCAGACAGCGACCCGCGAATCGAGCTTCAAGCTGGGCGAGCACCTTACCCATAACATCAACAAGGTGATCCGCCTGCACTCGCGCACCGTGGAACGCGCCGCGTTCGTAGTGCTCAAGTCGCCGGATATTCCATCGGCTCTGGTGGAGACCGCCTTCATTTCCAATCCATCGGAAGAGCGCCAGTTGCGCACGCCGGCGTTCCAGCGCCGCATGGCCATTGCGCTGCACGAGGGCGTGCAGGACTATTTCTCCAAGTACGCCCCGCCGGGCACGCTGCTGGCGGCGCACAATCAGGCCAAGGAAGCATTTTCCTGACAGGCCATAGTGCTTGAGCGGACGGGGACGTTATTCCCGTCCGTAGCCTGCCTGCATCGTGGCATAATGGGCCGCAGTTTTCCGCCGCAGCCCATCATGCCGATTCGCCGTCTTCCTCCCCAGCTCGTCAACCAGATCGCCGCCGGCGAGGTCATCGACCGTCCGGCTTCGGTGATCAAGGAACTGCTCGAGAACAGTCTCGATGCCGGCGCCACGCGCATCGACATCGATATCGAGCAGGGCGGCTCGCGGCTGATGCGCGTGCGTGACAATGGCTCGGGCATTCCGCGCGAGGAGTTGGCGCTGGCGCTTTCGCGGCATGCCACCAGCAAGGTGGCCTCGCTCGATGATCTGGAAAGAGTGGCCAGCCTGGGGTTTCGCGGCGAGGCGTTGCCCAGCATAGCCTCGGTGTCGCGTATGACGCTGTCCTCCTGCACGGCCGGGGAGTCGGCCGGGTGGAGGCTGCGCGGCGACGGCCGCGAGGAATTCGGCGAGCCGGAGCCGGCAGCGCATCCGCAGGGCACGACCATCGAGGTCCACGACCTGTTCTTCAACGTCCCGGCGCGCCGCAAGTTCCTGCGCACCGAGCGTACCGAGTACCAGCATATCGACGAGGTGGTCCGGCGCATCGCGCTGAGTCGCTTCGAGCTGAGTCTGACCTTGACTCACAATGGAAAGGTGCAGGCCGACCTACGCGCCGCCGCCGACCTGGCGGCGCGCGAGCGCCGGGTTGCGCAGGTGGTCGGCAGTGCCTTCATGGAGCAGACGGTCTATGTGGAGCACGAGGCCGCCGGACTGCGTTTGCACGGCTGGCTTGGCGCGCCGACCTATTCACGTGCCCAGGCCGATCAGCAGTATTTCTACGTCAATGGCCGCATGGTGCGCGACAAGGTGCTTTCGCATGCCGTCCGGCTGGCTTATCAGGACGTGCTCTACCACGGCCGTCAGCCGGCTTTCGTGCTGTTTCTGGAGATGGATCCGGCGGCGGTGGACGTCAACGCGCATCCGACCAAGGCAGAGGTGCGCCTGCGCGAAAGCCGGCTGGTGCATGATTTTCTGCACCATACGCTCAAGGACGCCCTGGCCAGTATGCGCCCTGGCGGGGCCGGCGCCGCAGCGGAGGCGGCGCCCGCAAGCGGCGAACCGATTCCGGCTCCTGCGGCCGGTCTTGCCGCGCGCAGCGAACCGCGCCCGGGGCCGGGGTTGGCCTTCGATCTGCCGCCTGCGAGCCGGCCGTCCGCGCCCGTTCACTCCACCGGCGGCAATACGGTGCGCGAGCAGTTGGCCGGCTATGCGGCTTTGTACGGAGCCGCGCCGCGCGAGGTCCCGGCCGCCGCTTCAGAAGTGCCGCCGCTCGGTTTTGCCCTGGCCCAGCTCAAGGGCATCTACATTCTGGCGGAGAACGCCGACGGCCTGGTGTTGGTGGATATGCATGCGGCCCATGAGCGCATCACCTACGAACGCCTGAAACAGGCCTGGACAGAGGCGCGGGTGCGTGCCCAGCCCTTGCTGTTGCCGCTCAGCGTGGCGGTGAGCCGACGCGAGGCCGACTGCGCCGAACGCCAGGGTGAATTGCTCATGCGGCTGGGACTGGAGGTCGACCGGCTTGGCCCCGAGAAGCTGCGCGTGCGCAGCCTGCCGGCGATGCTCAACGGTGCGGATGCGGCACAATTGCTGCGTGATGTGCTTGGCGATCTGCTCGAATACGGCAGCAGCGAGCGCATCGAGGAGCAGATGAACGAGCTGCTTTCGACCATGGCCTGCCACGGTTCGGTGCGCGCCAACCGTCGCCTGACCGTGGACGAGATGAACAGTCTGCTGCGCGATATGGAACGCACCGAGCGCAGCGGACAGTGCAACCATGGACGTCCGACCTGGACCCAGCTCGGTCTGGGCGATCTGGATCGTCTGTTCCTGCGCGGTCGGTGAACGGGGCGGCGCGCAACGATCCGCCGGCGATCCTGCTGATGGGGCCGACCGCCAGCGGCAAGACCGATCTGGCGGTGGAACTGGTGCGCCGCTTTTCGCTGGAGATCGTCAGCGTCGACTCGGCGCTGGTCTACCGCGAAATGGATATCGGCACGGCCAAGCCCGGCCCCGAGGTCCTTTCCGAAGCGCCGCACCGGCTGGTCGATATTCTCGATCCGGCGGAAAGCTATTCGGCGGCACAGTTTCGCGAGGACGCGCTGCGTGAGATGGAGCAAATCACTGCGGCGGGGCGGGTGCCGTTGCTGGTCGGCGGCACCATGCTGTATTTCCGCGCGCTCGAGCAGGGCCTGTCCGAGTTGCCGCAGGCCGATGCGAGTTTGCGCGCAGAGATCGAGGCCCAGGCGCTGCAGCGCGGCTGGCAGGGGTTGCACAAGGAGCTGGCGGAGGTGGATCCGGTCGCTGCAGCGCGTATCCATCCCAATGACCCGCAGCGTCTGCAGCGCGCGCTGGAGGTCTACCGGTTGAGCGGGGTGCCGTTGAGCGAACTGCAGCGTCGCCGTAGTGATGACGCGTTCCCGTACCGGACGCTGCGCCTGGCGCTGTTGCCGGTCGATCGCGAGCGCTTGCATCGGCGTATCGAGCATCGATTTGAAAACATGCTCGAGCAGGGGTTGATAAATGAAGTTGCGCACCTATATGAAAGAGGCGATCTTGATCTGTCGTGCCCCTCCATGCGCGCGGTCGGGTATCGGCAGGTATGGCGTCATCTGGAGGGAGAGTATGATCGCAAGGAAATGTCCCGCCAGGTGGTCGTTGCGACCCGTCAGCTGGCCAAGCGGCAGATGACGTGGTTGCGTGCAGACGATGGATTGGAGACGTTGAACGCAGACGCCTTGGAGCTGTCTACGATCTGCAAGCGAGTCGAGAATTACCTCAGGGACGAGACATGATGGTGGGCCGGGGGATTCGGAACGCGTGATACTATAACCAGCCGCAGTGTGCTACCAAAGGATTCAACTGCGGCGCAAACAACAGGAGTTTGTTAATGTCTAAAGGGCATACCCTGCAAGAGCCGTTTCTTAACCTGCTGCGCAAGGAACGCGTGCCGGTCGCCATCTTCCTGGTCAACGGGATCAAGCTGCAAGGGCAGATCGAATCCTTCGACCAGTTCGTGGTGCTGCTGAAGAATAGCGTCAGTCAGATGGTTTACAAACACGCCATTTCCACCATCGTTCCTTCGCGTCCCGTGCGGGTGCCGATGGAAGACGGGGAAGAAGCCGAGTAAGCGGACGCAAGACTTCCATTGTTTGAACGACCTCAAAGCGGCGAGCTGGCCGTGCTCGTACACGTCGATCTCGTCGAAATGGCCGATGAGCATGAACTCGAGGAGTTCTCGGAACTCGCGCGTTCCGCGGGGGCGCAGGTGCAGGAAGTCGTGCGCCTGCGCCGGCGGGCGCCCGATTCGAAGTATTTCGTCGGCACCGGTAAGGCCGAAGAGATCGCGGCGGTGGTTGCCGCTGCCGGCGCTCAGCTGGTCATCTTCAATCACGCCCTGAGTCCCAGCCAGGAACGCAACCTGGAAAGCTTGTTCAAGGCGCGGGTCCTCGACCGCACCGGCCTCATTCTGGATATTTTCGCCCAGCGTGCCCGTTCCCATGAGGGCAAGCTGCAGGTCGAACTTGCCCAGCTCAATCATCTTGCCACACGGCTGGTGCGTGGCTGGACTCACCTCGAGCGCCAAAAGGGCGGCATCGGCCTGCGCGGGCCGGGCGAGACCCAGCTCGAGACCGATCGCCGGTTGCTTGGCGGGCGCATCAAACAGATCAATCGCAAGCTCGACCGTGTGCGTCGCCAGCGCGAGCAGGGCCGTCAGGCCCGGCGTAAGGCGGAGCTGCCCACGGTCGCCCTGGTCGGCTATACCAACGCTGGCAAGTCCACTTTATTCAATCGTCTGTGCGACGCGGGCGTGCATGCGGCGAACCAACTGTTCGCCACCCTGGATCCCACGCTGCGGCGCGTGGAACTCGCGCCGGGTACTACTGCGGTCATGGCGGACACGGTCGGTTTCGTGCGGGATCTGCCGCACGAGCTGGTCGCGGCTTTCCATGCCACGCTGCAGGAAACGCGTGATGCCGACCTGTTGCTGCACGTGGTGGACGCAGCCGACCCCGAGCGCTTGCACACCGCCGAACAGGTGGACAGCGTGCTGCGCGATATCGGCGCAGGAGAGCGGCCGACGATTCAGGTGTACAACAAGATCGACCTGCTCGGGTCGGAACCGCGTGTCGATCGCGGCCATGACGGACGTATCGAACGTGTATGGGTATCGGCGTACGATGGGCGCGGCATCGATCTGCTGCTGGAGGTGCTGGCGCAGCACTTCGTGTCCGACATGGTGCACGGTTGGATGCATCTGGAGCCAGGCGAAGGACGTCTGCGTGCGCAACTGTTCGGTCTCGGTGCGGTGCTCGACGAACGTGTCGACGATCACGGCGCCTGGGAGCTGGAGGTGCGGTTGCCGCAGCGCAAGCTGGACGATGTTCTCGCCGGCGCGCATCGTGACACGGCCGGCCTGCGGTCCCTGTGAGCGCTTGGTGCGTCGGCACTCCGGGGCGGATCGGGACGGGCACTGGCGGTGGGGTCGCCAAGTGTGGGACGGTACACTAGAATGCGGCGTTCGGCCTCTGCTTGGCCCGGGTTCCTGCGTGGGCGTGCGCGTTTGCGATTCCCGCGCGAAGTTCGCGGTGGAGGATTCCGTGGCGCCAAATCGAATTCCCTTTTGGAGTGAGACTCATGCCCTGGAACGAGCCAGGTAACAACAATTCGGGCAACAAGGATCCGTGGGGTGGCGGGCAGAAGGGGGGAGGCAAGAATTCCTTCGACCCTGAACGCTGGCTGCGCCAATGGCTGGAACGTCTCGGTGGCCGTCGTTCGTCCGATGGCAACAAGTCGGGAAGCGGTGGGCTGCCCACGGGCGGCATCGTGCTGGCCGTGATCGTACTCGTGGTTGCCTGGCTGGCTTCCGGGTTCTATATCGTCGGGCCCGGCGAGCGTGGCGTGGTGACGCGTTTCGGCGCCTTCAGCGGCGAAACCATGCCTGGGCCGCACTGGCATCTGCCGTATCCGGCCGAGTCCGTCGACGTGGTCGATATCGACCAGATTCGCAGTACCCAGAGCAAGTCGGTCATGCTGACCAAGGACGAGAACATCGTCGACGTCGACGTGTCAGCGCAGTACCGCGTGAGCAACGCGAAGCGCTATCTGTTCGACGTGCGAAATCCGGATCAGACGCTGCGCGAGGCCATGATCAGCGCCATTCGCGAAGTGGTCGGGCAAAGCAAGATGGACTACGTGGTCGGCCAAGGCCGTGCGGATATCGCCATCCGCACGCAGCAGATCATGCAGGACACCCTGAATACCTACAAGACGGGGCTTCAGGTCATCAAGGTGAACCTGCAGGACGCGCAGCCACCAGAGCAGGTGCAGAGCGCCTTTGCCGACGCCATCAAGGCGCGCGAGGACGAGGTCCGCTATCGCAACGAGGCCGAAGCCTATGCCAATTCGGTGTTGCCGCAGGCACGTGGTCAGGCGGCGCGCATCACGCAGGAGGCACAGGCCTACAAGGGCCAGGTGGTGGCGCGTGCCCAGGGTAATGCGGCGCGCTTCGACGAGTTGCTCAAGGAGTACCTGAAGGCGCCAAAGGTGACCCGCGAACGTCTCTACCTCGATACCATGCAGTCGGTGCTGTCGAACAGTTCCAAGGTACTGCTCAATGCCAGCGGAAAGGGCAGCAACAGTCTGTTTTATCTGCCGCTGGATAAATTGATGCAGGGAGCGGGCGCTCCCTCCTCGTCGTCCTCTTCGGGCGTGTATTCCTCGTCCGGTGGTTCGGTTTCGAGCGGTGGCAACACGGTATCCGGTGATCCGATGCAGGCCGAGCGCCTGCGTCGTGACACGCGCACGCGGGAGGTGCGTTGACATGAAGCTGAAGATCACTGCCGCCATTATCGCTGTCGTCGCGCTGTTGCTGTATCTGTCGACGTATACCGTGCGCCAGGATCAGCGCGCGATTCTGCTCAAGCTCGGTGAAGTCAAGCAGGCCGATATCAAGCCCGGCCTGCACTTCAAGCTGCCGCTGATCGAGAACGTGCGCAAGTTCGATGCACGTGTGCTCACGCTCGACTCGCAACCCGAGCGCTTTCTCACCAGCGAGAAGAAGAACGTCATGGTCGACTTCTTCGTGAAGTGGCGCATTTCCAACCTTGACCAGTACTACCGCTCCACGCGTGGCGACGAGCAGCGCGCGCTGTTGCGCCTGTCTCAGATCATGAAGGACGGATTGCGCAGCGAGTTCGGCAAGCTGACCATCCAGCAGGCGGTGTCGGGCGAGCGCGACAAGATCCTCGGGCCGCTGGAGATCGAGGCCAATAAGGCAGCCAAGGAACTCGGCATCCGCATCGTCGACGTGCGTCTCAAACGCATCGACCTGCCCGCGGAAGTGGCCAGCTCCGTCTACCAGCGCATGGAGGCCGAACGCGCCCGGGTCGCGGCTGATTTCCGAGCGCGAGGCAAGGAGGCGGGCGAACGCATCCGCGCCAATGTCGACCGGGAGCGTACGGTGATTCTCGCCAACGCCTACCGCCAGGCTCAGATCGTGCGAGGGCAGGGTGACGCCAAGGCGGCGGAGATTTATGCCAAGGCTTACAACAAGGATCCGTCCTTCTACGCTTTCTACCGCAGTCTGGAAGCCTACCGGCAGAGCTTCGACGGCAAGAACGACGTGCTGGTGCTCGAGCCGAATTCGCAGTTCTTCCGCTTCTTCAACAACGCTCAGGGTACGGCCCCGGCCAAATAGGGATCCTGGGAAATTTCTGAACGCATTGCCGTGCGCCTGCGGGCGCGCGGCCGAACGAGACGTGTCACATGTGGATCCATCTGCTCACGGCCTTGGGGCTGTTGTTCGTGCTGGAAGGCATTTTGCCGTTTCTGACCCCGCACGTCATGCGCCGGGCGATGCTGCAGACCGCGCAGTTGTCGGACAATGCACTGCGACTAATCGGGATTGTGAGCATGCTGTTGGGTCTGCTGGTGCTCTATCTGCTGCATGGATGACTGAAGAACCCGCGGTGTGCGGGCCATGAGCGGCGAGCGGCTGCTGAACACGACCGTTTCGACTCGCGTTCGTCGTGGCTGTACACTTCTCCCGCTGTCTATCTGTCCATCGTCTAGTGAGACTGTCTGATGAACCCGTATCGCCGATTCCGGAGAGGCGCCGCATGAAGGGGCCCGCACGCTGGCTGTTGCCCGAGGGGATCGAGGAAAGTCTGCCGGTAGAGGCCGCGCGCATCGAACAGTTGCGCCGCGCCTTGCTGGACCTGTATCGCAGCTGGGGCTATGAACTGGTCATGACCCCGCTGATCGAGTACCTCGATTCTCTGCTGACCGGGACCGGCAGCGAACTCGATCTGGAAACCTTCAAGCTCACCGATCAGCTCAATGGGCGGTTGATGGGGGTGCGCGCCGACATCACCCCGCAGGTCGCGCGCATTGACGCTCATCGTCTGCGTCGCGACGTGCCTGTGCGCCTGTGCTATCTGGCGCGCATTCTGCGCACCCGACCGCAGGGCCCGGGAGGCACGCGCAGCCCGTTGCAGGTGGGCGCCGAACTGTACGGCCACAGCGGCGTCGACAGCGATGTCGAGATCATTCGTCTGATGCTGGCGACGCTGGAAATCTGCGGCGTCGAACGGGTGCATGTGGACCTTGGGCACCTGGATATCTTCCGCCAGTTGATCGCCGCCGCCGGCCTGGATGCTGCGGACGAGGCAGAGCTGTTCGACATGCTGCAACGCAAGGCCGTGCCGGAAATTGAGGCGCTGCTGGCGGCGCGTGAATTGCCGCAGGTGCAGCGTGGCTGGTTCCTGGCGCTGCCTGAACTTAACGGTGACGTCGAGGTGCTGGATGCCGCGCGTGCGCGGCTTGCCGGGGCGGGCGAGGCGGTCGCCGCCGCGCTCGACTATCTGGCCCAAACTGCTGCCGCCATCTGCCGTGCGGTGCCCGCGGCCGAGCTGCGTTTCGATTTGGCGGAACTGCGCGGCTACCGCTACCACTCGGGTATCGTCTATGCGGCTTATGTGCCGGGGCGCGGTGCGGAGGTTGCCCGTGGCGGTCGCTATGACGGCATCGGCGCGGTATTCGGGCGAGCGCGGCCGGCGACCGGCTTCAGCGCCGATCTCGAATCGCTCATGCTGGTTGGGCGCGAGTCCGAGGTGGCAGCCGTGCCGGGCGTTTTCGCGCCCGCTGCGGAGGATGCCGCGCTCGATCGACGCGTGGCCGAATTGCGGGCGCAGGGTCGTGTCGTGGTGCGCGGGCTGCGTGGACAGAATGGGAACGCACAGGCGATGGGCTGCGGTGAGCAGCTGGTTCTGCGCGACGGTCAATGGATCATTACGGAAGTCAACTGATGGGCAAGTTCGTTGTCGTTTTGGGTAGCCAATGGGGTGACGAAGGCAAGGGCAAGATTGTCGACCTTCTCACCGAACAGGTCGCTGCGGTGGTGCGTTTTCAGGGCGGGCACAATGCCGGCCATACGCTGGTCATCGACGGCGAGAAGACCGTCCTCCACCTCATCCCTTCCGGCATCCTGCGCGAAGGGGTGGAATGCCTCATCGGCAATGGCGTGGTGCTCTCGCCTGCGGCGCTGCTCGAGGAAATGCACATGCTGGAGGAGCGCGGCGTGCCGGTCACGGAGCGGCTGCGCATCTCCGATGCGACTCAGCTGATCCTGCCGTATCACGTAGCGCTGGATCTGGCCCGCGAGCAGGCTCGCGGCGCTTCGGCCATCGGCACCACCGGGCGCGGCATCGGTCCGGCCTACGAGGACAAGGTCGCGCGCCGCGGTCTGCGCGTGGCCGATCTGTTCCACCGCGAGCGTTTCGCCGCCAAGCTCGGCGAGGTGCTGGACTTCCACAACTTCGTGCTCAAGAACTACTTCCGTGCCGAGCCGCTGGACTTCCAGCGCATTCTCGACGAGTCCATGGCGCATGCCGAAGTCATCGCACCGATGGTCACGGACGTGTCCCGCCGGCTGGCCGAGTTGCGAGCCGAGGGCCGCAACGTGCTGTTCGAGGGGGCCCAGGGTTCGTTGCTCGACATCGATCACGGCACCTATCCTTTCGTGACCTCGTCCAACACCACGGCCGGCGGAGCCTCCACCGGCACCGGCGTCGGGCCGCTCGCGTTGGACTATGTGCTAGGCATCACCAAGGCCTACACCACGCGTGTCGGAGCGGGGCCGTTCCCGACTGAGCTGATCGACGAGATGGGCGAGCATCTCGCCCGCCGTGGTCACGAGTTCGGCGCCACGACGGGTCGCGCCCGCCGCTGCGGGTGGTTCGATGCCGTGGCGCTACGTCGTGCGATTCAGCTCAACAGCATCTCCGGGCTGTGCATGACCAAGCTGGACGTGCTGGACGGACTGGAGACCCTGCGCATCTGCGTCGGCTATCGTGCCGGGGAGCTGGACTACGACCTGTCGCCCGGTGCCGCCGAGGCGCTGGCCATCTGCGAGCCCGTTTACGAGGAAATGCCGGGTTGGCAGAGTTCCACCGTGGGCATCACCGACTACGATGCACTGCCCAAGGAGGCCAAGGACTACCTCGCCCGCATCGAGTCTCTGGTCGAGGCGCCTATCGATATGGTTTCCACCGGTCCGGATCGCAATCAGAACGTCATTCTGCGCCAGCCGCTGGCCGGCTGAAGCCGGAAATACCGCTGTCCCGTATGGCGGACTTCAATGTGGGAAGTCCGCCTTGCTTTCCGTACGCCATGATCTATTATGCGAGTTAATCGATTAACCTTTTAGGCATGTAATGCGCGTCACCTTGAAGGACGTAGCCAGAGTCGCGGGCGTTTCGACGGCAACGGTGTCCCATGTGCTCAACGGGACCAAGACGGTCGCGGAGGGCACGCGGGAGCGGGTCGAAGCCGCTGTCGAAGCCTTGGGTTATCGACTGAGCCAGCCGGCGCGCACCCTGCGCACGGGACGCCATCGTGTGTTGGGTCTGTTGCTGCCCGATTTGACCAATCCCTTTTTCCCCTCGCTGGCGCAGGCGGTGGCGGAGACCGCGCGGCGGCTCGGTTACGGACTGATGCTGAGCGAGTCCGGTGCCGACTACGATAGTGAGTCCCAGGCACTTGCCGCGCTCGAACAGCGTGTCGACGGCGTCGTATGGATTCCCGAGGCACTACATCCCGTATACCGTCCTCACCGCCCCGCCGTGATCATCGACAGGGTTGGCCCGGAGCTTGCCGCCTTTGACAGCGTCAGCTCCGATCATCGCGCTGGCGGGCGTCTGCAGGCGAGGCTGGCGAACGAACTCGGACATCGCTGCATTGGCCTGCTCGCCGGCCCGGCCGACTCGATCAGCGCCTGTTCGCGCCGAGAGGCATTGTGTGAGGCGCTGGGTGAGAAACGCCCCGAGTGGATTCTGGAAGTACCTTTTTCTATGCAATTGCCGCCGGAGGCTGTCGAGCGGTTGGCGGATACGCGCGTGACACTGGTCATCGCCGCCAACGACGCAGTGGCCATTGGGGCATTGAAAGCCTTGAAGGCACACGGGCGACGCGTGCCGCAGGACGTGTCGCTGATCGGATTCGACGATATTCCCTGGGCGGCGATCGTCGAACCCCCGCTGAGTACGGTGCGCCAGCCCGTACGGGCCATCGGCCGCCGCGCAGTCGAACTGCTGCACCGTCGCCTGGCCGGGCAGGGGGGCGAACCGACTCATCTGGTACTGCCGGTCGAATACGTCGAAAGAGGTTCAGTCATCGCTTTGGAACAGGAGGCTGCAGCGATATGAAGGTGGTGGGTAGCATCAACATGGATGTGGTGGTCGAGGTCGAGCGGGCGCCGGAAGCCGGAGAAACCGTGCTCGGTTCCGACTACCGGCTGCATCCGGGCGGCAAGGGCGCGAACCAGGCCGTGGCCGCGGCACGCCTGGGAGCGGCGGTCGAGATGATCGGCTGCCTGGGACGCGATGCCTACGGAGACACGCTGTACGGCACGTTGCGCGGCGAGGGGCTGATCCTCGACAACCTGCAGCGCGTGACGCAGCCGACCGGCGCGGCCTTCATCACGGTGGATCAGGACGGGCAGAACCGTATCGTGGTCTCGCCCGGAGCCAACGCCGTGCTGACGTCGGCGCGACTGCCGTCTGATCTCGAGCGCACCGACTGGTTGCTGATGCAGCTCGAAGTGCCCTTGGACACGGTACGCATGGCCGCCAGCCGGGTGCGCAACGGCGGTGGACGCGTCGTGCTCAACGCGGCGCCGGCGACGGTCCTGCCGGCTGAGCTGCTCGAGGCGCTCGATTATCTGGTGGTGAACGAAACCGAAGCCGGGGAGTTGCTGGGTGGACCGGCGCCGGCCGATTTCGAGCAGGCGCTGCAGGCGGCGGAGCGTTTGCGTGGGGCGGATTCCACCACCATCGTGACGCTTGGCGACAGGGGGGCAGTGTGGGCCGCTCCTGCAGGCAGTGGTCAGGTCGAGGCCTATACCGTTGCGGTGGTGGACACGACGGCCTGCGGCGACTCCTTCGTCGGCACCCTCGTATGGGCGCTGTCCGAGAATGAGCCGTTGGAGCAGGCGATGAAACTGGCCAATGCGGCTGGCGCGCTCACTGCCACGCGCGCGGGTGCACAGCCCTCGCTGCCGGATTTGAACGAGCTGCGGCGTTTCGCTTCGATCTGAGGCGCCGGAGCTGATTGAGGATACGTCGAACTGCGGACAGGAGACGTGAAATACAAGGCATGTGGTGCGTATGGATCATACCCAAGCCCTTGTTCGATGTTGTCCATAACACCGGGGCGATGCCCCGAAATCGGGAGGAGTACCCATGAAAAATCAACAACGCAGATTCATCCGCGGCTTCCTGTTCGCGGCCGCATTCGTTCTCGGCGCGGTCCCGATGGCCGCATCCGCGGCGCAGCAGTACACCTTCGCCCTGCTGCTGTCGACGCTCAACAACCCCTATTTCGTGGCAATGAAGAACAGTGCCCAGGCCGAGGCGGACCGGCTGGGCGTCAAGCTGCTGGTGCTCAATGCGAACAACAACTCGACCACCCAGGCCAATCAGGTGCGTACCGCGATCGCGCGCAAGGTCGACATGCTGCTGATCAATCCCACCAGCGCGACGGCCATGGGGCCGGCGGTGCAGGAGGCCAACCGTGCCGGGGTGCCGGTCATCTTCCTCGACCGGCGCACGAACAAGGGCAAGGCGCTGGATTTCTTTGCCTCGGACAACGTCGAGGCGGGTGCCACGGCCTGTAACTTCATCGCCAAGCACCTGGGCGGCAAGGGGGATATCGCCATTCTGCTCGGCGTCCCCGGCGCGTCGGCAACCAATGAGCGTACCCGAGGTTGCAACGAGGCGCTCAAGGCGCATCCGGGCATCAAGGTGGTGGCCAAGCAGACCGCCAACTTCAATCGCCAGCAGGGCCTGGATGTCATGCGCAACATTCTGATCGCCCATCCGACCGGTCTGAAAGCGGTGTTCGCCGAAAACGACGAAATGGCTCTGGGTGCAATCCGGGCCTTGCATGCGTCCAATCGCGCTGCCGGCGTGGCCGTGGTCAGTATCGACGGTACACCGGATGGCCTCGCCGCGGTCAAGAAGGGCGAGATCACGCTGGACGTGGCGCAGCAGCCCGCGCTGATGAGCAAACTCGGCGTGATGGCCGGCTATCAATATCTGCACAGCGGCGTGCCCTTTGTGGCCGTGCCCCTGCAGATGTATATCTCCGGGAAATAAAGCGGTGCAGACGCGAACTGCATCGGTGCAGCGGGAGGCCCCTTCGGGGGCCCCCGCGCTGCTCAGCCTGCGCGGGATCGGCAAGCGCTTCGGGGCCGTCGAAGCGCTCAAGGGCATCGATCTCGATGTGTATCCCGGCGAGGTCGTGGCGTTGTTGGGAGACAACGGCGCGGGGAAATCGACCTTGATCAAGGTGATCGCCGGAGCGCATCCGCCCAGCGGCGGCAGCATGACCTTCGGCGATCAGCCCGTGTGCCAGTTCGATCCCCGGCATGCCCGCGAACTCGGCATCGAGACCATTTATCAGGATCTCGCCCTGGCCGAGAACCTGGACGTGAGCGCCAATATTTTCCTCGGACGCGAGATGCGCCGCAGTCGTATCGGGCTGCCCGTGCTCGATGATGCGAGGATGCGCCGTGAGGCGGCGCAGGCGCTCGATCGCCTGGGTATACATATTCCCGATCTGGGACAGGCAGTGGGCGAACTCTCCGGCGGTCAGCGCCAGGCCGTGGCCGTGGCCAGAGCCGTGTATTGGAAGGCCAAACTGGTGATCATGGATGAACCTACCGCGGCCGTCGGGGTCGGAGAGCACGAAGCCATCCTCGAACTCATCACCACGCTGGCCGCGAGCGGCGTCGCTGTCATTCTCATCACACACACCATGGCCGACGTCTGGCGCGTGGCCAATCGCATCGTCGTGCTCACCCGCGGTGGCAAGGCGCTGGAAGGCTCGCCGGAGGAACTGGGCGAGGATGCGGTGGTTCGTTCCATGCTGTTCGGGAGGCAGGGCAAATCATGACGCTCGAGACGAATGCAGCGGGCGCCGAGCGCGGCGTCCGGCTGAAGAGCCTGAGTCGGATCGCCATCAACAATGGCGTGCTCATCGGTTTCGCACTGCTGGTGATCGGTCTGGCGCTGGCGACGCCTTACTTTCTGACCTCGGCTAATCTGTTCAGCATCCTGGTGCAGAGTGCGCCGTTCGTGATCATGGCGGTCGGCGAATTGGTCGTCGTGCTGGTCGCGGGCATCGACCTTTCAGTTGGCGCGATGGCGGGCCTGAGCGGAGCGGTCGCTGCTGCGCTGATGAGTGCCATGGGGCTGCCGTGGCCGCTGGCTCTGGCGGTGGCTCTGGCTTCGACTACTGCGGTCGGCGCGTTGCAAGGCGTCGCGGTCAACTATCTGCGGGTCACTGACTTCATTGCCACGCTGGCCGGTCTGTCGATCTTCACCAGTCTGACTCTGATCGTGACCCAGGGCAATCCGATCGGAATCGCCGCGGACGGCTTCAACGCGCTGGGGCAGGCGAGGCTGTTGCAGATTCCGGCGCAGGTCTGGATTGCGGTGGCCATCGTGTTGGGGGCGTGGGGGTGGCTATCCAAGACCGCTTCGGGGCGACATCTGTACGCCGTGGGCGGGAACCGCATCGCCGCCTATCGTTCCGGCATCCGCGTACGTCGCCTGCGCACGCTTGCCTATGCCTTCAGTGGCCTGTGCAGCGGTGTGGCTGGAATCATTTTTGCGGCCCAGCTCAGCAGTGCCGACCCCAACGCCGGCCGCGGCGATGAACTGACCGCGATCGCGGCCGTGGTCATCGGCGGTGTCAGCCTGTTCGGTGGGCGGGGTTCGGTGTGGGGCGCGGTCATGGGAGCGTTGCTGATATCGACGATTCTCGATGGTCTGGTCCTGCTCAACGTGTCGCCGTACTACACCGAATTGGTGCAGGGCTTCGTCATCCTGCTGGCAGTCATGCTCGACTACCTCAAGCGCCGCCACGACAGTGCGGTGTGAGGCTGCCCGGTCGGGTCGGGCAAAGTGAGCGGGCGCTCGGCGGCGGCGGCGACGTATCTGTCGCCGGGCGCAGCGTGCGTCGGCACGCTCTCGCCCGCATCGGTTTTGTTCCCGTATATTGAACGCCGTTCCGGAACGGCGTGCGGACCGGGACGCCGGTCCAACTTTCAGGATGCCGATATCCTTGCCTGACAACTGCGAGCACCGATCCTTCGATTTCCCGTGGTGGGTCTACGTGCTCGAATGCGCCGACGGCACGCTGTACACCGGCATTACCACCGATGTCCGACGCCGGCTTGCGCAGCACAACGGCGAGCTTGCGGGCGGAGCCCGCTGCACGCGGGCGCGGCGGCCGGTGCGGCTGGCCTATGCCGAGCCGCAGGCGGATCGCAGCGCCGCGTCGCGGCGGGAGGTTGAGATCAAGCGGTTAAGGGCCGGGGAGAAGAGGGCGCTGGTTGCCGGTTGGGATGAAAAGGTGTGAGGTGTTTGTGCGGTTGTTTTGTTGAAATTCGCTGGTTGAGTCTCGGGTTTGATCTCGGGAGTAAAGCAACGGCGGGTATTTTTGAGTTTGCGTGGATGGAATCGGCGTACTTGCTGGCTTGGGTGGCCTGTTTCGGGCGCGACTCGACGCATGGGGGTTCGCTCTGAATCGGTGACGCGCCCGAGCATCTTTCTTTGACCGCGCAAAGAAAGATGCAAAAGAAACGCGCCCCGCGGATCGCTTGTCTCTGACGGGCAACCTCGCGAACGCACGCCTGAACGGGGCCCGCAGCTATTGGCCATCCAGGCCAAGAGCTGCTTGGCTGACATCCGTGTCAGCTATCCCCGCCCAGGCGTGCGTTCGCGAGGCAAGCGATCAAGGGGGACCGAACGTCAAAACACGGCTGCCGTAGGTTGGGGTGAGTGCAGCGAACCCCAACATGATCTGCACTGCCCGCGTTGGGGTGCGCTTCGCTTACCCCAACCTACGCTTCGATCGCCGAATGCGTAGCCCAAGCGTTTGGGAGGCGTTCTGTTTTGACGTCCCGATCCCCGTTAGGCATTGCCTCGAGCGTGCGCCCCGGCATGGGGTCGGGCGGCAGGGAGGCCGCCCGAGTAGGCTTTGCCAGGATGGCAAGTGCTTGCGGTGCCCCGTGACGGGGTGTGCGCTCGAGGTCTGCCCGTCAGGGACAAGGCCTTTCGGGCGCCTTTCTTTCGTACCTTTCTTTGGGCGTCCAAAGAAAGGTACTCGGGCGCGTCACCTCAGCAGATAGATGCGCCAGGCATCGAATCGCGCACGAAACAGACCGCGATGGCCAACAGATTCGTGCATTTCACCCACGCAAGATCAAAACCGCCGATTCACAACTTGCCTCCAAGCCCACGAAGAATGGGAAAAGACCTATCGCATCACCAAACGAGACCACACACTTCGAATCGCGCCCGAAACCGGTCACCCAAGCCAGCAGGTACGCCGCCCTCGGCCACGTAAGATCAAAATCGCACACGCCAATTCACTTCCGACCGTTAACCAAGACGCTGCCCAAAGGCACCAAAGGACATCCCTAAGCCCGCAGCGGTTCTTTCCAGCCCCCACTCATGCGACAATGCGCACCTTTTGCACAAGCGGACAACTTCTGTGCCCGGCGACCGCAAGTGTTGCCAAGCCCTGCTCAGAGTGTCCCTACCAAAGCATCCCGGAGCGCGCACGTGATCACCACGGCCAACATTACCATGCAGTTCGGCTCCAAGCCGCTGTTCGAGGACATTTCCGTCAAGTTCGGCGGTGGCAACCGCTACGGCCTGATCGGTGCCAACGGCGCCGGCAAGTCGACCTTCATGAAGATCCTCGGCGGAGATCTGGAACCGACTTCGGGCAACGTCTCGCTGGAAGCCAACCTGCGACTGGGTAAGCTGCGCCAGGATCAGTTCGCCTTCGAGAAGTTCAGCGTGCTCGATACCGTCATCATGGGGCATGCCGAGTTGTGGGCCGCCAAGCAGGAGCGGGACGCGGTGTATGCCAAGCCTGAGATGACCGAGGAGGACGGCTTGCGTGCGGCCGAATTGGAGGTGGCCTTCGCCGAATACGATGGTTACAGCGCCGAAGCGCGCGCCGGCGAGCTGTTGCTCGGGGTGGGTATTCCGCTGGAGCAGCACGAAGGCCCGATGAGCGCGGTCGCGCCGGGTTGGAAGCTGCGCGTGCTGCTGGCGCAGGCGCTGTTCTCCGACCCCGACGTATTGCTGCTCGACGAGCCGACCAACAATCTCGACATCAACACCATCCGCTGGTTGGAAGGCGTGCTCAACGACCGTTCCAGCACCATGATCATCATTTCGCACGATCGCCACTTCCTGAACAGCGTGTGCACGCACATGGCCGACATGGATTACGGCACGCTGAGCGTGTACCCGGGCAACTACGACGAGTACATGACCGCCGCTACCCAGGCGCGCGAGCGCATGATTGCCGACAACGCCAAGAAGAAGGCGCAGATCGCCGAGCTGCAGTCATTCGTCAATCGCTTCTCCGCCAACGCCTCCAAGGCCAAGCAGGCGACCTCGCGCGCGCGCCAGATCGAGAAGATCCAGCTCGATGAGATCAAGCCCTCGAGCCGCATGAGCCCGTACATCCGCTTCGAGCAGGAGAAGAAGCTTTACCGCCGCGCGCTGGAAGTGCGCAAGCTGGTGCAGGGCTACGGCGACGAGCCTTTGTTCAGTAAGCTCAACCTGGCCGTGGATACCGGCGAACGCGTCGCCATCATCGGCCCCAACGGCATCGGCAAGAGCACGCTGCTGCGTACCCTGATGGGTGAGCTCGAACCCCAGGAGGGCACGATCAAATGGGCCGAGAACGCCGCCATCGGCTATTACGCCCAGGACCACGCCGCGGATTTCGAGAGTAAATTGCCGCTGATCGAGTGGTTGGCGCAGTGGCGCCGCCCGGGCGACGACGAGCAGGTGCTGCGCGGCGTACTGGGGCGTCTGCTGTTCTCGCAGGACGAGATCAAGAAACCGGCGAATTGCATCTCCGGTGGCGAGCAGGGACGTATGCTGTTCGGCCGCTTGATGCTGCAGCGCCCGAACATTCTGCTGATGGACGAGCCGACCAACCATCTGGATATGGAATCGATCGAGTCGCTCAACCTGGCGCTGGAACATTATCCGGGTACGCTGATCTTCGTCAGCCACGACCGTGAATTCGTGTCCTCGCTGGCCACACGCATTATCGAGTTGAGTCCCGAAGGCGTGACCGATTTCAGCGGCAGCTACGAGGATTATCTGCGCAGCCTGGAGCCGGAAGTGCCGCCCAAGGTCGCCAAGCGCAAGCGCTGAGGCTATCTATTCGTCAGCGGACGGTTGCAGGCGCTGCACCAGGAAGTAGGTGATACCGACAGCCAGCACGGCGGCGATGACCAGACCGTAGGTCCAGGCCCATTGTTCGAGGTGGCCGCTGCTTTCCACCGGGATGATGATGAGCTGGCGCAGCAGCGTGATGAGCGCCGCCTCGATGAAGACCACCACGGTGAAATGCCCGGTGCGCATGTAACGCACCTCGGCCGAGATCAGTGAAGACAGGACCCAAAGAATAAACAGATTGCCCAATGATCTCAGGAAGCCGTCACCGATGTCGCCGGAGGTGATGGAGGTGAAGACGTCGGAGGTGAATTGCCAGATCAGCAGCAGACTTGCCACCAGCAGGGCGATGGCGATGAAGGCGTGCAGCAGTCGGTTGGCCGCTTCCATGACAGCTTCGAACCAATGTGTATGCATTGAGCCAACTCTCCTGAAGATCTGCCGGAACTTACACTAAGCTTTAGGTTGGCATGACTCCGCAAGTTTGCGATGAATGCCGACATGTTTGGACTACGTTCGGTCATGTGAGGCCGATTCGTCAACATGGATAAGCCGTAGAGCGAATGTACCGCCGGGGCGTTTGGGCCACGCTGCAGAGCAGCCGGATAACCTGCCGATAACCGTTTTTTATAGGAGTTGCCGATGTTACTCGTAAGCTTCACGACCGGTGCCGACAGTCGGATTGGCGTGCTCGATCGCGCGAAGAATGAGATTTTCGATCTGTCGAGTGCCGTACCGGCGTTGCCGCAGGACATGCTCGATTTTATCGCCCTGGGCGAAAAAGGGCTGGAGACAGCACGCGCCGCGCTGAACGCCGACGGTGTCCGGCTGCCGCTGGCGGACGTGCATCTGCTGGCGCCGATTCCACGTCCTTCGCGCAACATCATGTGCATCGGCAAGAATTATCGCGATCATGTCAACGAGGTGAAATCCCTGCCGGCAGGCGGCAGCGACCTGCCCGAGCACCCCATCGTCTTCACCAAGGCGCCGTCGACCGTCATCGGGCCGGGGGAGGCGATTCCATCCCATCTGGATACGAGCGCTACCACCGACTATGAGGGCGAAATCGGCGTGGTTATCGGCCGCGGCGGGCGCGGTATTGCGCGCGATGCCGCGATGGAGCATGTCTATGGCTATACGGTGCTCAACGACGTTACGGCCCGCGGTCTGCAGAAGCGCCATCTGCAATGGTTCATCGGTAAAAGCCTGGACGGTTTCTGTCCCATGGGGCCGGCGTTGTTGACCGCAGAGGAAGTGCCGGACGTACGCGCGCTGCGCGTACAGACCCGGGTCAATGGCGAGCTGCGCCAGGACGGTTGTGTCGAGGAGCTGATTTTCGACATTCCGACTTTGATCGAGACGCTTTCGGCGGGAATAACTCTGGAGCCGGGCGACGTCATTGCCACTGGCACCCCAGCCGGGGTCGGAGCGGGTTTTACGCCGCCGAAGTTCCTGCAGCCGGGTGATCGCGTGGCCATTACCGTCGACGCCATCGGTACACTCGAGAATCCGGTGGAATAATATAGGCGGCAGCGATGCCAGATTTACTCTGGCGGTATAGCGCGGGGGCCGTGTCCGCGCCTCCGCCGGGCTCATGCCGCGAGTGCAGGCGCATCATGCTTGAATATATTGCCAGTTTCATCACCGCCCTCATCGGCCATCTCGGTTATGCCGGCGTGGCCGTGCTCATGGCCATCGAGAGCGCCTGCATTCCGTTGCCCTCGGAAGTCATCATGCCGTTTTCCGGTTATCTTGTGTCCACTGGCACGCTGGTGCTGTGGCTGGTCGCGTTGGCCGGGGCGGCAGGTTCGGTAGTCGGTTCGCTCGTTGCTTATGCCGTCGGCGCCTGGGGTGGGCGTCCGTTTATCGAACGTTACGGCAAATATCTGCTGATTTCGCACCACGACCTCGATTTGGCCGACCGTTGGTTTGCCCGCCATGGAGACATCACCATCCTGATCGGGCGAATGTTGCCGGTCGTACGCACGTTCATTGCCTTTCCCGCGGGCGTGGCGCGAATGTCGTTGTGGCGTTTCAACCTGTATACCTTCGTAGGCTCGTTCATCTGGTGCTGGGCGCTGGCCTGGATCGGCCTGAAGCTGGGAGAACACTGGCACAGCCTCGGCGGTTGGTTTCATCGTTTTGACGAATTCATCGCTGTATTGCTGCTTGCCGGAATCGTCTGGTACGTCCGGCGGCATTTGCGCCTGCTGCGCAGCTGATGTTCGTCTCGTGATTCGATCGGACTGAAGTGGTGCGACAGTGAAGACGATAGATATCTTTACGTTGATGTTTACGGCTGGGGTACAGGCGGTCATGGCCAGCGGCTTCCTGTTTCTGCAGGGCATGAATCTGCCCACCAAGGTCAAAGCGATCCATTCCTGGGCTTATGCCATGCTGCTTGGTTGGGGTTCCATGTCCTTGCGCTGGGGATATGGCGTCATCCCCGATTTCCTTTCCCTCGTCCTCTCCAATGCGCTGGCGACGCTGGCTCTGGGGCTGATATTGCTCGGTCTGAGACGTTTCGACGGTCAGGCGCCGCACATGAGCCTCATTTTGGTTCTAGGAATTCTCGAAGTGCTGTGCGTGAGCTGGTTCACCCTGATGGACGACAATTTCGAGGCGCGCATTCTGGTTTTCAGCGTTTATGCACTAGTCGGTTTATCGCTGTCTGCGAAAGCCGCATTCGTGGGACGTTCGATGTTTCGGAGCCTTGCGCGTCCGTTGATCGGCTGGTTTCTGATCGCGATGTTGGGCGCTGTTCTGCTACAGGCGATCAGTGCGCTGTTCTTCGGCACCAATCTCGAGAGACTCGACATCAGTTCGCTGTTGAATCTGTTGACGCTCGGCATTACCAATATACTGATTCTTGGCTTGTTCTTCGGTTTCGTGATGCTCGCCAACGACTGCGTGCGTGCCGAGTTGACCAGCTTGGCCAATACCGACGCGTTGACGCTGGGGCTCAACCGCCGCGCGTTCATGGAGGAGGCGGCGCGCGCGCTGGCGCGTGAACGCCGACAGGAGAGGCTCTGCGCTTTGCTGATGTTCGATCTCGATCACTTCAAGCAGATCAACGACCGGTTCGGCCACGTTCAGGGGGACGTCGTGCTCAAGGGCTTTGCGGATCGGGTTCGCCAACGCCTGCGTGCCGGCGATGTGTTCGGTCGCTATGGCGGCGAGGAGTTTCTCGTCCTGCTGCCGGGGGCCGATGCCGGCGCCGGCTTCGTACTTGCAGAGCAACTGCGTACTCGTGTCGCCGAGTTTCCGTTCAGCATGGGCGGAGAAAAGACGGCGCTGACAGTCAGCGTGGGTCTAGCGGTCGACAATGGTGAGGGGGGCATACCCGAGCTGATCGAGGCCGCGGACTGGGCGCTTTACCGCGCCAAGCACCGCGGCCGCAATCGCGTCGTCGTGTTCGACGAGCAGGAAGCAGAAGCGGTGGGAATGCCGCTTGCCGACGAGTGACGATCAGGCGCCTCCGTTGCAGCGTTCCCACACCTCGACGGCTGCGGCCAGGTCCTCCAGCGAGGCGCCGACGGACTTGAACACGGTGATGCTGTCTGGGCCGCCGCGTCCAGGGCGTTGCTCGCGGATCAGTTCGGCAAGCTCGGCACGGATGTCCTCGAAGCGGAAGACGCCCTCGGCCTCGGCACAGAGCAGGTCGCCAGCCTCGCCGCGGGCCCCAGCATAGGTGTCGACGAAGACCTCGCCACGAGTCAGGCAGGCGGCATCCGTTTCGCGCATGTCGGGGCGAAAGGCGCCGACCAGATCCAGATGCGCGCCCGGCGAGAGCCAGTCGCCATGGATCATCGGTTCCTGCGACAACGTGGCGCAGCTGACTACCTGCGCTTCCGCCGTTGCCGCCGCCAGATCGTCTGCCACCGCGGCGGACTCGAACGCGGCCAGGCCGCCCGTGTAATCGCGGTAGCGTTCGGCCAGCGCCCCGGCCTTGTCCGGATTGCGTCCCCACACGCGCAGATGGCGGATTGGGCGGACCGCAGCATGCGCTTCTATCAGCATCGGCGCGAGTTTGCCGGTGCCCGCCACCAGCAGCGTCGAGGCATCTTCCACGGCCAGCCGGTCGGCGGCCAGCGCGGAGGCGGCGGCGGTGCGCCGACGGGTCAGTTCGCTGCCGTCGATGCAGGCCAGCGGCTGGCCGTTGGCGCCGTCGCACAGCATGTAGATGCCGGAGATCGCCGGCAGGCCGTGTGCGGCGTTCTGCGGAAACACGTTGACCATCTTCATGCCGATGTAGCCGTCGTTCTGCCAGGCCGGCATCAGCAGCATGGTGGCCTCGCCATCGTGCCGCGGGATGGCGTGATGATGGCGGGGCGGCGATTCCACACCGTCGCGGAAGGCCTGCTCCAGGCGTTGAATCAATGCCTTCCAGGGCAGGGCGGCGGCGACTTCCTCGCCTGAGATGACGCGCATCGTGTTACTCCGGCAGCGCGGCGGTGACCATGATCTCGACCTTCCACTCGGGCTTGGCCAAGCGCGCTTCCACGCAGGCGCGGACCGGCGGCCGGCCTGGCGTTACCCAGGCGTCCCAGGCGCTGTTCATGGCGTCGAAATCGGCCATGTCGGCCACCCAGATGGTCGCCGACAGCAGGTGCTCGCGCGAGGTGCCGGCGCGTTCGAGCAGTGCGTCGATGCTGGCCAGGATCTGGCGGGTCTGTCCGGCGGCGTCGGCGCTGGCGTCGGAGGCGACCTGTCCGGCGGTGTAGACCGTGCCGGCGTGGATGGTGGCTTGGCTCATGCGGGCGCCGACGTCGAGATGCTGAATGCTCATTGTGAAGGTTCTCTTTCGTTGAGGGTGGGGCTGAGGTGGCGCTGCGGGTCAGCCGCGCCGGGTGTCCGTGAACGCCTGCAGGAACGCGAGCAGGTTCTGCCCCAGGGCGGGGGTCGGGTAGCCGCCTTCCTGGACTATGACGCAGGGCTGCGGCAGCCGGGCCAGGCGTTCGCCGATGCGGGCGTAGTCCGCGGTTTCAAGCGTCATGCCTGCCAGCGGGTCGTCCTTGTGCGCGTCGAGTCCCAGCGCGATCACGACTGCCTCGGCATGGTACGCCTGGAACGCTTCCAGCAGATGCTCCAGGCCCTGCATGAAGGCATTGCCGCCGCTGCCGACGGGCAACGGCACGTTGAGGTTGCAGCCTTCGCCGGCGTCCTCGCCGCGTTCGTCGGCGCTACCCCAGAAGAACGGATAGAACTGGTCCGGATCGGCGTGCACCGAACCGGTCCAGACGTCGCCGCGGCGGTAGAAGATGTCCTGGGTGCCGTTGCCGTGATGCAGGTCGACGTCGACGACCGCGACGCGGGCGAAGCGCTCGCGCAGGATGCTGGCGGCCAGCGCGGAATTGTTCACGAAGCAGAATCCGCCGGCGCTTTCCGGCCCGGCGTGATGCCCCGGCGGGCGGCATAGCGCATAGGCTTCACGTGCGCCGTCGAGCACCGCCTCGGCGGCCATTTCGGCGCTGGCCACGCTAGCGAAGATGCCCTCGAAGCTGTGCGGACCGATGGGGCAGGCCATGTCGTGCAGATGCCAGCCGGCCTGGCCGACCGGATGCGCAGGATAGTGGTGCCCGCCACCGGTCTGGTGAACGTTGGGCAGCACGGTGTCGGAGGCGTTGGGCAGAGTCTGCCAGCGCTCGTGGATGGTATGCAGAAATTCCAGATAGCGGGGCCGATGGACGGTCTCGAGGCGTTGGAGTAGTCGCGCCGAGCCGTCTCCCGGATGTTGCGTTACGTCCAGGCCGGCATCCTGCAGGGCAGCGAGCAGGCGTTCGGCGCGTTCGGTGCTTTCCGGCGACGGCACCGGCCGGCCGCGCACCAGAAAGGTGTCCGGAGAATGGTTTGCCTGACGTGGCGAGTAGTAGATATCCATATCCGTTTCGACGTGTATGGGTGTCAGCGTTCCGGTGGCAGCAGCACGCAGTCGTAGGCGCGTACGGCGACTTCGACGCGGCTGCCCTCGGCGAAGGGCTCACGGTCGATCGGATTGATCGCCTGCAGCGACATTTCGCCAGCCTTGAGGAAGTAACGAGCAGACTGGCCCTGATAGTCGACCGCGTCAACCGTGGCGGGGAAGACGGTGAGTTTTTCGGATGGCTCGTGGCGCTCGGCCAACATCAGTTTCTCCGCACGCACCACCACGCGTACCGCGTCGCCTGTGCCCTGGCCGTGTAGTTCGCCGGCACCGGCGGTCAGTTCGAGTTCCGGGTTGACACGCACCCGGGTCAACTCGCCTTCGCCGCCGTCGATGCGGCCGTCGAGCAGGTTGGCGTGGCCGAGGAAACTGGCGACGAAGGACGAAGCGGGTCGGTTGTAGACCTCTTCTGGGGTGCCGATCTGCTCCACGCGGCCGTTGCTCATGACCACGATGCGGTCCGACATGGCCAGCGCCTCGGACTGGTCGTGAGTCACGAACAGAGTGGTGATGCCGAGCTGGTGCTGGATACGCTTGAGTTCGACGCGCATGTCCTCGCGCAGGTTGGCGTCGAGCGCCGACAGCGGTTCGTCCAGCAGCAGTACGTCGGGCTGGATGACGATGGCGCGCGCCAGGGCGATACGCTGTTGCTGGCCGCCGGAGAGCTGTCCCGGGTAGCGATCGGCCATCTGCGGCAACTGCACCAGTTCCAGCGCTTCCTGTACGCGCCGGCGCATCTCGTCGCCGCGTACGCGGCGGTAGCGCAGGCCGAAGGCCACGTTCTGGAATACGGTCTTGTGTGGGAACAGGGCGTAGTTCTGGAACACCAGGCCCAGATTGCGCTTGTGCATCGGCACGTCGTTGATGCGCCGGTCCTTGATGTTGATGTCGCCGGAACTCGGGTGTTCCAGGCCGGCAATCATGCGCAGCGTGGTGGTCTTGCCGCAGCCGGAGGGGCCGAGCAGGGTGACGAAGCTGCCTTCCTCGATATCCAGGGTCATTTGCTCGACCGCGGTGACCGCGCCGAATTGCTTGATGACGTTGTTGAGGGTTACCGCGGAAGTCGTCATAGGGCTGGAACCGTCGTAAGGCATGGGTTGTCGGGTCGTTGGCTTGAGTCAGTCGGGCTCGAAAACCGGCCGGGGCGCGAACCTCGGCCGGAGCTTGGCTGCCGGCTGTGCTTAGAAGCCTTTCTCGATGCGGCTGAATTTGGCGGACCAGTCGCTCTGGTGCCTGTTCCAGTACGTCGGGTCGAAGAAGTTGAGTTTGTCCAGTGTGCCGGTAGGATCGAAGGCGGGCAGGCTTTCGACCTTCTTGCTCAGCTTGACCTTGGTCGGATCGAGCGAGG
Organism: Acidihalobacter sp.; assembly: GCF_037381185.1. Taxonomy (NCBI): domain Bacteria; kingdom Pseudomonadati; phylum Pseudomonadota; class Gammaproteobacteria; order Chromatiales; family Ectothiorhodospiraceae; genus Acidihalobacter; species Acidihalobacter sp. The sequence continues at coordinate 84,999 of NZ_JARRQY010000005.1, read as the reverse complement.
GCGGGTAGTTCTGGCCCTCGGCGATGGCGATGGCCACCTCCGGACGCAGGGTGTAGTTGAGCAGTTCCTCGCAGGCCTGCATGGGGCTGCCCTTCATGACGAACAGGCACTCCTGCCAGCCCAGGCCGCCCGGCGGATCGTAGTAACCGATGTCCTTGCCCTGCTGCTGCAGCGCGGCGATGCGGCCGGACCACGCCTCGGTGACGTAGATCTCCTCGTTGGCCAGCAGGCTCATCAACTCGGCGCCGGAACTCCAGTACTTGAGCACCAGGTCGCGGTTCTTGCGGATCGCGTCCCAGACGGCGTTCATATCCTTGATATCATTCGGATTCTGGCTGGTCTGCAGCGCGGCGTACCAGATGCGGGTTTTCCACTCGCCCCAGCCGCCGATCTTGCCCTTGTACTTGGGGTCGATCAGGATCTTGGCGCCCTTTTGGCGGATCTCCTCGTCGGAGATGTACTTGCGATTGTAGGCCAGGCCGGTAGTGCCGTAGTCGTAGGGCACCGCTGAGAGTTTGCCCTTGCTAATCTTGCGCAGCGGCGTCTCCAGCGACTTGATGACGTACTGCAGGTTGGGGATGTTGCTCTCGTTGAGCACCGAGCCCAGGCCCAGATCGTAGTAGCGCACGTAGTCGAACACGCCGCTCAGGTGGGCAATGTTGTACTCTCCCGGCTGACTCGCCTTGACCCGTGCCAGGTACTGATCGGCGTTGCCGAAGGTGCCGCTGATGACGGTGATGCCGGTCTTTTTCTCGAAGGGTTTGAAAGCGTATTTTTCGAAGGCTGCCGAAACGATGCCGCCCCAGCCGTCGTAGTGGATTTGTTTCGCTCCGGCGGCAAGTGCGGCACGATTGAACGGCCCTCCGATCAGGCCTACCGAGGCGCCGGCAGCGGCCAGCAGACCGAGGAACGTGCGGCGGCTGATTTTGCCGTCCTGATAGCGTACCAGTAGCCTTTCCAGGCGTTTCTCGTCATCCATCAGATGTCTCCTTGCGTTGCGGGTAGTGTCGTTGCAGCCCTGGATCTGGGGTTCACGATTGCGGCGTTCTGCTCAGGCGTCGGGTCAGAGCGGCGCCGAGCAAAGGCAGCAAGACGGTAATGGCGATCATCACGGTTCCCAGAGCATTGATCTGAGGACTGATCGAGTTGCGAAGCATGGCGAAAATCTGAGTCGGCACGGTCTCGGTGCCTGCCGGTTTCCAGAACAGGGTGCCGGTCACGTCGTCGAACGAGATGGTGAAAGCGAACAGCAGTCCGGCCAGCACCGCCGGCAACATCAGCGGCAGGGTGATCTGGAAGAAGGTTTGCAGCGGATTGGCGCCCAGGCTCATGGACGCCTCTTCGTAATCGCGACGAATGCCGGTAAGCCGCGCCTGCACCACCAACACCACGAAGGGCAGGGTGAAGATCACGTGGCCGAGCAGCAGCATGAAGAAATTCTTCGGGAGTTCGAGCCAGCGCAGGAACAGCAGCAGTGCCACCGCCAACACCACCTCGGGCACCAGAATGGGGGCGATCAGCAGCGTGGCGATGAAATTCTTGCCGGGGAAGTTGTAACGCACCAGTGCCAGGGCGGCCATGATGCCCAGGGTGGTCGACACCAAGGCCGTCATCGAGCCCAGAATCAGCGAGGTCTTGAGTGCACGCACGATCGAGGCGTCGTTCCACAACACGTCGAACCAGTGGAAGGTGAAGCCGGTCAGCGGGAAGCTGCCGAACTGGCTCGAGTTGAACGCCAGCAGTATCACGATCACCACCGGCAGGAACATGAACAGATACACTAGCAGGGTGACGACGCGAATGATGTTCCAGCCCATGGGAGCCTCAGCGGAAGGCTTTGGCCAGCTGGCCAATGCCGATGAAGTAGTTGTAGAGCATGACCACCGCGCCCAGCACGATGAGCAGGACTAGCGACAGCACCGAACCCAGCGGCCAGTTGAGCTGCGTGATGATGGCGTCGAACACTAGGTTGGCGAACATCGCATCGCGCGGTCCGCCCAGAATGAGCGGCGTGATGTAGGTGCCGCCGGCGAGCACGAAACACAGCAGGCTGCCGGCCGCCAGGCCGGGCACGGACAGCGGCAGCGTCACCTCGCGGAATGCCTGCCAGCTCGTGCAGCCTAGGCTGCGCGCGGCGGAGATCAGGTTGGTGTCGATCGCTTCCAGGCTGACGTAGACGTTCAGAATCATGAACGGGAGCAGGTACTGCACCAGGCCTAGGACTACCGATGCCTGGTTGTACAGCATGTCCAGCGGATGCGTGATGATGCCCGTCCACATCAGCAGCGCGTTGAGCGCGCCGGTTGTGCCCAGCACATGGATCCAGGACATCGTGCGGATGATGTAGCTGATCCAGAACGGCAGCATCAGCAACAGCAGCAGCAGCGACTTGTGACGAAATTTGGTGGTGGCGATGAAATAGGCTGGCACGTAGCCGAGCAGGATGCAGCTGAGCGTGGTGATGAACGCAATGCGCAGGGTCTGCAGCAGGAAATGACGATAGAACGGATCGATCAGCACATCATGCCAGTTGACCAGACTGAAGGCGGGATGATCGGCCCCGGTGGCGGTGCGCAGCCAGAAGGAGTACACCACGATGAAGCCGACTGGCACGACCAGCAGCAGGAATATGACGCTTAGCGCAGGTGCCAAAAGGCGCGCTGGGCGCGTGTCGATCGTCATCCATTCCCCCTGAATTTCGGTCTGCTCGTGGTGTCCGTCGGGCTTCGCTTGAAACGTTCCGTCCGACTATTGAGCGGTTGATATAAACAAATTGCATGCCATTCGTCGTCCGGCATTTTGGGGCCGGCTTGAATCAACTTTGATGCCGTAAAACTTCTCGTGAAGCTGGTAAAACCTGTTTCCGTCTAACGTAACTCCATGTAATACAAAACGTATCCGATCTTTAATTCATGGCCAGGCCAATAAGCTTCCATGACGTTTTTCAGCGTTTTTACGTGCGCTGTTCCTGCTTTTTTAACTCCTTGAAAATCGGCTTGTTTAGCGCTGTTTGAAAAAAAGCAGCCTTCCTCCTGTCTGTTCCTGCACGTGCAATGCCGATTTTTGGAAAATGAGGCCAATGCCTGGGCCCGCAAATTCCTTCATTCAAGCATAGGTGAACAACCAGACCGTCACAATTTGACGTCGCGGAACATTTTGTAACTGAGCTTTTGTACACGGAGTACAAAAACGACGTTTCTGACCGTATCGTGGGAATGCGTCGTACCGGACTGGGCGGGGCTTTCTACGCCGGATGGGTGGGGGAGGCAGGGGGATGTCGTTGGCCACGGTTGCCAATGCGGTGCGCACCGTCCAGGTGCGCACGTCGCTTGATGCACCAATGCGGTGCTTCTGGTGGCCTCAGCCGGGGGGATGTCCGGAGTCGTCCAGATCGTAGGCGCGCAGCACGGCAGGGGCGTGTTCCCTGATCAGTTCCAGTGCGCGCGAATGTTTCCAGTCGTTCCGGTAGACCAGTCCGAAGGCGAATTCGATGGCCGGCTCGAATGACCGTATCTTCACGTTATCTCTTTGTGCCAGTTGGTCCTGTGCTGTGATCGGGTTCATCACGCTGAGTCCGACATCGTTGCCGACCAGGGCGGGAATGGCACCTATATTCGCTTCCGTCTTGCCGGCGATGCGCACGCCGTGCGATGCGATGAGGTTGAGCAACGGATCGGCGCCGATGTTCGGCTGGTTGCTGATGACCAGGTGTTGCCGGTTGAGGTCCTGCACTTCGATTTTCGCGCGGTCGGCCAGGCTGTGGCCCGCCGGTACCAGGCATACCGCGCGGGTTCTTATCCAGGGTTCGATGCGTAGCATGCGCGTGCTGACCGGCAGGGTAACGAAGCCCAGATCGGCCTGCCCGGACTCCACGCTGCGCAGCACTTCGTGACTGGCCATCATGTCGAAACTGATGCTGTAGCCCCTGTTGTTCTTCAGCAACTTCCCGATCAGCCGCGGCACCAGTCCGAAGGACAGGCCTGGGATCGCCGCGATGCGCAGGCGCGAGGTGCCGAATTCCTTCAGCGCGAGCACGCTGTGGCGCAGTTCCTCGAGGTTGCCCATCAGATTCAGGATCTCGTCGTAGAGTTCCCGCGCTTCCGGCGTCGCAATCAGCCGGTTCTTTTCGCGCAGGAACAACTGTATGCCCAGATTGCGCTCGAGCTGAGCCAGCGAGCGGCTGACGCCGGACTGCGTGATCTCCAGCGTGCGCCCCGCCTGCGATGCCGTGCCGGTTTCGAACAGCGTCTTGAAGACAAGCAGTGCCTTCAAGGAATGAATGTCGACGTCAGGCATGATTAAAACTCATAGAAATCAGTAAAAACATCATATATTGAAATGGCTTGCGATTGCTTCCTAGACTCCGGCAAGCATCTTTCCGCGGCCGAACGCCGCCCATTCCCGCCCTATCACCGGAGTCGACCCCCAATGACCGGCCTTGCGGATAAATACACCTCTATAGAGGAAGCCATCGCGCGCATCCCCGATGGCGCCACTATCATGGTCGGCGGCTTCGGCTCGCCGGGTACGCCGTTCGCCCTGCTCGAGGAACTGCTGGCGCAGGGTCAGAAGGATCTCACCCTGATCAAGAACGACGCCAACGAGGCCGGCATCGGCATCGGGCGGCTGATCGAGGCGGGGCGGGTATCGCGTCTGATCGCCTCCCACATCGGCCTTAACCGCATCGCCATCGAGCAGATGAACACCGGCCGCATGGAAGTGGATATCCATCCGCAGGGATTGCTGGCGGAGAAGATCCGCTGCGCCAGCGCCGGGCATTACGGCTTTCTCACCGACATCGGCCTGGAGACCGAGATCGCCTCGCAGCGTCAGGAGGTCGAGTGCGACGGCCGCACCTGGGCCATCGAGCCGGCCCTGTACGCGGATTTCGCGCTGGTGCACGCCGAGCATGCCGACCGCTACGGCAACCTCGTCTACCGCGCCGCCGCAATCAACTTCAATCCGCTGGTGGCCATGGCCGCGAAGCACACCATCGCGCAGAGCTACCGGGTGGACGAACCGGGCAGTCTGGAACCGGAAGCGGTCCACACGCCATGCGCCTTCATCAGCGCGCTCGTACAGGTGCCGGTCGAATCCAGCGAACAGGGGTGGAAAAAACATGTCGCCTGAACAGCAGCGCATTCTGGCGCGCGCCGCGCGCGAAGTCCTGCCGGGACATATCGTCAATCTCGGCATCGGCCTGCCGACTGGGCTGTTTCCCTATCTCGGCAGCGACGTGCTGGTGCACTCCGAGAACGGCGTTCTCGGCTGCAGTCCGCGCGGTGACGGCGAGCCCCCGGACTACGATCTGATCGATTCGGGCGGCGCCTACATCGGCACCGTGCCGGGTGCGAGTTTCTTCGACAGCAGCGTGTCCTTTGCCATGATCCGGCGCAGCCGGGTGGACATCACCTTCATGGGGGCCTTCGAGGTCGACGAGGAGGGCAACCTGGCCAACTGGAAGATCCCCGGCAAGTTCTCGCCCGGCATCGGCGGAGCCATGGAGCTGGCGCAGAAGGTGCCGCGACTGGTCATACTCTGTTCGCACAACGACAAGCACGGCAATCCCAAGATCCTGCAGCGCTGCCGCCTGCCGCTCACCGCGCCGCGCTGCGTGTCGCGCATCATTACCGACAAGGCGGTCATGGACGTAACCGCCGACGGTCTGGCGCTGGTGGACATCGCCGAGGGCTTGTCCGTGGACGAACTGCGCGAGGCCACGGAAGCGACGCTGATCATCGACGAAACACGGCTGGGGAGGTTCTGATGCTGACCGACACGGAAAAACGGATCGAAAAGCGCTGCGACGAGCTGCTCGGCAGCGCGGTCGAACTGACCCGGGATCTGGTGCAGGGTTATAGCGTGCTGGGCAACGAGCAGGGCACGCTGGACACCATGGAGCGCTGGCTGGGCGAGCTGGATCTGCCGGTGGAGCGGGTGCCGCTGGACGCTCCGGGCCTGGACGAGAATCCGCGCCACGCTCCCGTCGCCTGGCCGGCCAAGGGACGCTACAACGTCATGTCGCGCCTGAATCCCGGTGCGAACGGCCCTCATCTGGTGCTCAACGGGCATCTGGACGTGGTGCCGGCCGAACCCGTGGAGATGTGGACGCGCGCGCCCTGGGAACCCTGGGAGCAGGACGGCTGGCTGTACGGCCGCGGCGTCGGCGACATGAAGGCCGGCATCGCCGCCATGGTGATGGCGGTGCGCGCGGTGCGAGAGGCGGGCGTCGCGATCGACTTCCCGCTGAGCATCCAGACCGTCATCGAGGAAGAGTGCAGCGGCAACGGCGCGCTGGCCTGCGTGCATCAGGGCCACGGCGGCGACTTCGTGCTCGTTCCCGAACCCTTCGGCGCGCAGATCTACACCGGCCAGATCGGCGTGCTGTGGTTCAAGCTCAGCGTGCAGGGCGTGCCGGCGCACGTGCTCGACACCACGGCCGGCAGCAACGCCATCGAATACCTGCAGCAGTACATCCCGGGGCTCAAGCATCTGGAGGACGAGCTTAACGCCGTCCGCCGCCCGGCGCCCTACGATGCGGTGGGACATCCGTTCAACCTCAACATCGGACGCATACAGGGCGGCAACTGGGCCTCCAGCGTGCCGGCCTACGCCGAGCTCGAGGGGCGTATCGGCTTCCCGGTGGGCATGTCGCCGGAGGAGATCATGCAGCGCGTACGCCAGGCCGTGACCGAGCGCCATGTCGAGCTGTCGGGTGGCGGTGCGCAGCCGCCCATGGTCGAGTTCCACGGCTTCCGTTCGGAAGGTCATCTGGTCGACCTGGAGTCGCCCGGCGTGCGCCTGCTGGAGCGTTGCCACGAGGACCTGACCGGCACGTCGGCGCCGCATTACCTGTCGACCTGTACCACCGATCTGCGCGCGTTCCAGATCGCCGGCGGCGTGCCCGGTACCTGTTACGGTCCGGTGGCGCAGCGCATCCACGGCGTCGACGAATGCGTGGAGATCGCCTCCATCCGTCAGGTCATGGCGACCTACGCCTTGTTCATCAGCCGTTGGGCGGAGGCCGTCTGAACATGCAGCAAGCTTATATCGTCGACTATGCGCGCAGCGCCTTCAGCCGCGCCCATCCCTACAAGCCGCAGGTGGATGTCTGGGCCGGCACGCGCGGCGACGTGCTGCTGGCCGGGCTGATCGATCACCTGCTGGCTCGCGGTGAGCTGCCCGTCGACGCGGTCGAGGATCTGTCGGTCGGCTGCGCGCTGCCGGTAAGAGATCAGTGGAATTTCGGCGGACGCTATCCGCAGTGGCTGTCGAGCCTGGGGCACGGCTGCGCCACACGCAGCATCGATCAGCAGTGCGGTTCCGGCTTGGCGGCGCTGCGCAGCTGCGCGCGCGAAATCCAGGCCGGGGCCATCGAGCTCGGCCTTGCCGGCGGCTACGAGAACATGACGCGCGTGCCGATGGGGCCGACGCTGTTCGACGAAGGCGTACTCACCGTGCCGCCTGAGATCGGCGGCGTCGAGCGCGTAGCGCTCGAAGTTGCGCTGAACATGGGACTGACCGCCGAGAACCTGGCCGCCGAGGCCGGCATCACGCGCGAGGACATGGACGCCTTCGCGCTGGCTTCGCATCAGCGTGCGGCTGCGGCGGAGTCCGACGGCTTCCTCGCCGGCGAACGCATTGCGCTGCCCGACGCCGAGGGCAATGCGGTCGATCTCGACGCCAACATCCGTGCGGACACCAGCCTGGACAAGCTCGCCGGACTCAAGCCCGCCTTTCGCGAAGACGGCGTCGTCACCGCCGGCAACAGCTCGCCGCTGACCTCCGGCGCCGCCGTAGCGGTGCTGATGTCCGAGCAGGCCGTCGAGCGCTACGGCGCGCAGCCGCTGGCGCGCATCGTCGGCTTCGCCGACTGCGGGGTGCCGCCCGAGCTGATGGGCGCGGGCGCGACGGCGGCGATCCGGCGCGTGCTGGCGCAGACCGGTTTGGATGCCGCGCAGATCGACGCCTGGGAGATCAACGAGGCGTTCAGTGTGGTGCCGCTCTACGCCATGCGTCAGCTCGGACTGGACGAGGAGCGCGTGAACGTGCGGGGCGGGGCGCTGGCGCTGGGCCATCCGCTGGGTGCGACCGGGGTGCGTCTGGCCGGGACGTTGGCGCGGATTCTGGGCGAGCGTCAGGGGCGTTACGGGTGTGCAGCGGCGTGTATTGGGGGTGGGCAGGGGATTGCCATGGTGATTGAGCGCTGTTAATGGCCGCGTTTGTGAAGTCGGCGTACTTGCTGGTTTTTGGGGATTGTGTCGGGTGCATCACTGAGTCAGATCAAAATTACCCGCCGCTTATTCGCGGCCGAAACCAGCCTCAACGCTAGAGGATGGAGTAATTAAGTATGCTGGATAGTCCCCAATGGACCTTATTCCAAAAGAGTCGGCTGTAAGCTATGAAAGAACATCTGGACTCGACCCGCTATGATTGTACGGATCACCACTTATCCCCAGGTTCCTTAGGCGCGATCGCCTTCGCCCCATCAGATATCGAGAGAAAATCATGCTGTTTTCAAGTGTATCCGCCACGCTTCCGACTCCCGATCATGCTCTGCCGGGACGGGCCGAAGCGATGCCGGTCCCGCCCGCGCATGCGGTCAACGGCCGGTCATTGACGCCGCCCTGGCCCGAGGGATTGGCCGAAGCGGTGTTTGGCCTGGGTTGTTTCTGGGGCGCCGAGCGTCGCTTTTGGAAGGAGCCGGGCGTGTATGTCACTGCGGTCGGTTACGCCGGGGGCGCGACGCCGAATCCGACCTACGAGGAAGTTTGCTCCGGCCTGACCGGTCACGCCGAGGTCGTGCGCGTGGTGTTCGATCCGCAGGTGCTGAGCTACGCGGACCTGCTAAAGGTGTTCTGGGAGGCGCACGATCCGACCCAGGGCATGCGCCAGGGCAACGACCGCGGCACGCAGTACCGCTCCGCCATCCATACGCTGGACGCTACGCAACAGGAGACCGCCGAGGCTTCACGCCGGACCTATCAGACCGCTCTGGCGGCTGCCGAACGTGGCGCGATCACCACGGAGATAGCGCCGGCGGGCGAGTTCTACTATGCCGAGGACTACCACCAGCAGTATCTGGCCAAGAATCCGGACGGTTACTGTGGTCTGGGTGGCACCGGCGTGGCCTGCCCGGGGTGATGGCGATGAAGTGGAGGACTCTTGTCAGCCCGGCCGAACTGGCGGCCCGTATCGATGAGCCTGAAATCCTGGTCGTCGATTGCCGTTTCGATCTGGCGCATCCGCGGATCGGTCTCCAGGCTTATGCCGAAGGCCATTTGCCCAGAGCGGTGTATGCCGACCTGGAGGCCGATCTTTCAGCGGAGCCTGGACCGTTGGATGGGCGTCATCCGTTGCCCGACCCGGATGAACTTGCGCGAAAGCTCGGCGGCTGGGGGATCGGCGACGGCACGCAGGTGGTGGCATATGACGATGCGGGCGGTGCGTGGGCGGGCCGGCTATGGTGGCTGTTGCGCTGGTTGGGGCACGAACGGGTGGCGGTGCTCGACGGCGGTGTGCCGGCCTGGATTGCCGAGGGATATGCCTTGAGCAGGGAGGAGGCCGCCCGGTCGCCGCGTTCCTTCACGCCGAGTCCCGACTCGGCCATGATGATTGACGTGGCGACACTGGCGCAGGAGCTGGAGCGCGGAGCGTGTCGGCTGGTCGACGTACGCGCGGCGGCTCGTTTTCGCGGTGAACAGGAACCGATCGATCCGGTGGCGGGTCATGTTCCCGGAGCGGTCAATCGTCCGTTCGCGGAGAACCTCGACCCCAGCGGGCGTTTCCTGCCTGCGGTGCAATTGGCTGGAGCGTTGCAGGAGTTGTGCGCCGGGTTGGCACCGGAGCGGGTCGTGGCGATGTGCGGTTCGGGGGTGACGGCTTGCCACCTGTTGCTGGCCATGGCCCATGCCGGCTTGCCCGTTGGTCGGCTCTATCCGGGATCCTGGAGCGAGTGGATTCGTGATCCGCGGCGGTCGGTGGCGGTGGGGGAGTGAGTTGAGGTGTGTGGTTTCTGTTGGCGGTGTGGTGGGAGTTTTTCCTGTTTTTGGCGCTGAGGCTCGTTTCGGACGCGGATCAGCGTTTCCAGTATTGATCCTACTTGGGTGACGCGCCCGAGCCTCTTTCTTTGCACGCCCAAAGAAAGAGGCGAAAGAAAGGCGCCCGAAGGCCTTGTCCCTGACGGGCAAACCTCAAGCGCACACCCCGCGCCGGGGCGCACGCTCGACGCAAGGCCACACGGGAACCGGGAGTCAAAACAGAACGCACCCCAAACGTCTGGGCTACGAATCGGAAACGTAGGTTGGGGTAAGCGAAGCGCACCCCAACGTGGGCGGTGCAGGTCATGTTGGGGGTCGTTGCACTCACCCCAACCTACGGAAGCCCTGTTTTGACGTTCGGTCCCCCCCTGATCGCTTGCCTCGCGGGCGTGCGCCTGGGCTCGGATGGCTGACAGGGATGTCAGCCAAGCAGCTCTTGGCCCGGACGGCCAATAGCTGCGAGCCCCGTTCAGGGGTACGTTCGCGAGGTTGTCCGTCAGGGACAAGCGATCCGTGGGGTGCGTTTCTTTCGCCGGTTTCTTTGCGCATTTCAAAGAAAAAATCGCCGGGAGCGATTTTTCGCCCCAGCCCCGAAGGAGTAAGGCGCAGGGATGCGCCGAACAAATCGACTCGGGCGCGTCACCTCGACCAAGAGAATCCCCATGCATCGAATCGCGCCCGAAACCCGCCACAAAAGCCAGCAAATACGCCGCCTTCAGCCACGCAAGATCAAAACCACAGCCGCTGATACGTGCCTGAAGCCATCCGTTTAATTACCCCAGCACATCACATCAGGGCTTGATGAACAACTTGCGCGGGAACGGTGCAAGCAGTTCGTAGCCGTCGTCGGTGACGACGAAGCTTTCGGAAATTTCCACGCCCCAATCGTCCATCCAGATGCCGGGGATGAGGTGGAAGGTCATGCCCGGCTCGAGCACGGAGCGGTCCCCAGGGCGCAGGCTCATGGTGTGCTCGCCCCAGTCGGGCGGGTAGTTCAACCCCATGGAGTAGCCGATGCGCGATTCCTTGACAATGCCGCGGGGTACGGTGACCGAGCGCCAGGCGGCCTCGATCGACTCGCAGGTGGCGCCGGGGCGCACCGCCTCGAGGCCGGCCTGCACGCCCTCGGCGACGATTTCTGCGGCTTCCACCAGGCGTTCTGGCGGTGTGCCCATGAATGCGGTGCGAGCCATCGGGCAGTGGTAGTGATAGCGCGCGGCGGCCAGCTCGAGGATGCTGGCCTCGCCTTGCACGAAGGGCTTGTCGTTCCAGGTGAGGTGCGGAGTCGAAGTGCCGCGGCCGGTGGGCAGCATGGGCGCGATGGCCGGATAGTCGCCGCCGAACTCCTTGGTGCCGCGCATCTGCGCGCGGTAGATCTCGCCGACCGCGTCGCACTGGCGGATGCCGGGCTCGATGTGTCCGAGGGCGACCTCCATCACGCGTTGCATGATTTTGCCGGCCTGGCGCATGTATTCCAGCTCTTGCGGCGATTTGATCGAGCGCAGGCTCGACACTAGCCGGGTGACGTCGGTGAAGCTGGCGTGCGCCAATTGCCGGCGCAGTACTTCATAGCCGCGGGCGGAGAAGTAGTAGCTGTCCATGTCCAGGCCGATGCGGGCGTGGTCGAGTTCGCGCTCGCGCAGGATGTGCGCCACGAAGTCCATGGGATGGCGGTGGTCGTGGTGTACGTAGCGGTCGGAGTAGGAGTAGAGGTTGCTTTCGTCTACGTAGGTCGTTTCGCGTGCGCCGTTCAGGTCGATGCCGCGGCCGATCCAGATCGGCTCCGGCTCGGCCAGGGCGACGACGACCAGTTGCGGTACGTAGAAGGACCAGCCGTCGTAGCCGGTCAGGTAGTTCATGTTGGCCGGATCGAAGACCAGCAGCACTTCCATGCCCTGAGCCTTCATCAGCGCCTTGGTGCGGCTGATGCGGCCGGCATATTCCTGCGGGCTGAAGGGGAGTGGCCAGGCTTCCGCATGACGTGGCGGAGTGTTGACTGGCGCCACGGGGTTTTCATGCTGGTACAGGGGTTCGCTCGTCATGCTTGTCGTCTCGTTGAGTAAGGGCGTTGCTTACGCATTGATTATGTGACCTAGATTAGCCTTTTGTGCCAGGGCCAGCGCATGCGCTGCAATGGCGGTGTCCTGGGCGCCGGTGCCGGTGAGGTCGCAGAGCGTGATGTCGTCGTCACCGGTACGTCCCGCCGCGCGTCCGCAGACGACCGTGCCGAGTTCGGTGTGCTGAGCCGTTTCGGTCATCACGCCGGCAGCCACGGCAGGCCCCAGTTCGCCCAGCGCTAGGCTCTGGCTGGCCACGTCGCAGACGAAACGCGTGGCGTACGCCAGCGCGGCAGGGGCGATTTCGTTCTTGTAGGGTGCGTCCGAGCCCATTGCGGTGAGGTGCTGTCCCGCGTGCAGCCACTCGCGCTGCACGATGGGTTCGCGCGACGGCGTGGTCGTGATGACAATCTCGGCTTCGCGTACCACGGCCTCGGCGGTATCGCGAATCTCGACCGGGATGCCCAGTCGCTGCGTCATCTCGTCGGCGTATCCCTGTGCGGTCTCTGCGCGCCGGCCCCATACCAATACCTGTTCCAGCGGGCGCACCAGTTTCAGCGCTTCGATTTGCATGCGCGCCTGCAGCCCGGTGCCGAGCACGCCGGCGATGCGGGCATCGGGGCGTGCCAGCTCGCGCGCGGCCAGTGCGCCGGTGCGCAGGTCGGTGAGGTAGCCGTTGTCCAGCAGCACGGCCTCCATGCGCCCGGTTTCGGCAGAGAGCGCGGCCATGAAGCCGGACAGGCTGGGCAGCCCGTGTGCCGGGTTGTCGAAGAAGCCGGACGAGGTCTTGATGGCGAGTTGCGGGAGGCCTTCGATATAGGCGGTCTTGATATCCACCTCGGCGTTGCGCGGCGGGATTTCCAGCGCCAGTACCGGCGGTTGGATGGCACGCCCCTCGCCGAGTGCGCGGAAGGCTTGCTCGGCGGCGCCGATGGCCGCGAGATCCATCGGCACCAGTTGCCGCAGTTCGGCTTCGGTCAGTATGAGTACGCTCATGTCACGATACGGGTGAATTGGTCCATGTCGACGTTGTTGCCGGTGACCACGGTGGCCACGCGGCGACCGCTGCCGGGCACGCTGCCGCGCGCCAGCAAGGCGGCGCCTACCGCGGCGGCGCCTTCGGTGATCAGGCGTTCGTGGTGGTACAGGCCGCGCATGGCTGCGGCGATTTCCTCTTCGGAAATCTGCACGACGTCGTCGACCAGGCGTTGCGTAATGGCGAAGGTATAACGATTGTCCGGGCCGATGCCGCCGCCCAGACTGTCTGCCAGGGTCGGTTCCTCGGGTATTTCGACCGGTTGGCCGGCACGTAGGCTGGCTATCATCGCCGCACCGCGTTCGGGGCTGATGCCGATGATGCGCATGGCCGGATTGACGGCCTTGGCGGCCAGTGCCACGCCGGCGAGCAGGCCGCCGCCGGACAGCGGGATCAGCAGGGTATCCAACTCCGGCGCGTCCTCCAGCAGTTCCAGGCCCAAGGTGCCTTGCCCGGCGATGACCTCGGGATGGTCGAAGGGAGGGATGTAGCCCAGCCCGTCCTCCGCGGCCAGACGCAGTGCCTCGGCTACGGCGGCGTCCTGGTCGTCGCCGACGCGCACGACCTCGGCGCCGAGTTCACGTACGGCTTCGGCCTTGTTCTCGGGGACGAGGTTCGACAGGCAGACGGTGCAGGCCACGCCTTCGGCGCGTGCTGCCCAGGCCACGGCGCGGCCGTGGTTGCCGGTCGAGGCGGTGACTACGCCGCGCGCGCGAACCGCGGCATCCAGCGTGAGCAGCGCGTTGGTGGCCCCGCGCAGCTTGAACGCGCCGCTGGGCTGGGCGGTTTCGAGCTTGAGCAGAACCTGCTCGGCGCCGCATAGCCGCGCCAGACGCGCGGACGGCAGCAGCGGTGTTCGGGCCACGCGCCCGCCGAGGCGGGCGCGTGCACGGTAGACGTCGACCGCCGAAGGCGGCTCGGACGTCTCAGGCGCCACCCAGCGCGCCCTGCGAGGCGAGTTCGTCGGTGACCGACGCGACGGCCTTGCGCGTGGTGTCGACGACGCGGTCGGCTTCGCCGCGGCTGAGCACCAGCGGCGGCGCGAAGCCCAGGATGTCGCCGTGCGGCATGGCGCGGGCGAGCACGCCCTGGGCGCGGCAGGCTTCGTAGACGTGTACGCCGACCTTGTGTTTGGGCGCGAAGGGCAGGCGCTCGGCCGGATCGCGTGCGAACTCGACGGCGGCGAGCATGCCCGCGCCGCGTACCTCGCCGACGATGGGCGAGTCCTCGAGTGCTTCGCGCAGGCCGTTGAGCAGATAGGCGCCGGTGTCGCGGGCCTTTTCGACCAGGTTTTCGCGTTCGATGATGTCGAGGTTGGCCAGGGCGGCGGCGGTGCCCAGCGGGTGGCCGGAGTAGGTCCAGCCGTGGCCGAGCGGGCCGAGGCGGTCGGCGCCTTCTTCCAGCACGCGCCACACGCGTTCGCCGACCATGACCGCAGACAGCGGCGCATAGGCGCTGGTCAGGCCCTTGGCCAGGGTCATCAGGTCGGGTTCGATGCCGTACTGTTCGCAGCCGAATGTGGTGCCCAGACGGCCGAAGCCGGTGATGACTTCGTCGGCGATGAGCAGCACGTCGTAGCGGTGGAGCACAGCCTGGATCTCTTCCCAATAGCCCTCAGGCGGAGGCACGATGCCGCCGGTGCCCAGCACCGGCTCGCCGATGAAGGCGGCGACGGTGTCGGGACCTTCCTCGAGGATCATGCGTTCGAGTTCGGCGGCGCAGTGCTTGGAGAACTCACGCTCGCTCATGTCGCTGTCGTCGCGGCGGTAGTAATGCGGCGTTAGCGTGTGCTTGATCTGCGGCATCGGCAGGTCGAAGGCCTGGTGGAAGACCGGGAGGCCGGTGAGGCTGCCGGTCATGATGCCGGAGCCGTGGTAGGCGCGATGGCGCGAGATGATCTTCTTTTTCGAGGTGCGGCCGAGGATGTTGTTGTAGTACCAGACCAGCTTGATCTGCGTTTCGTTGGCGTCGGAACCGGACAGGCCGTAGTAGACGCGGCTCATGCCAGGAGGGGCCATGCGGATGAGGCGTTCCGATAGTTCGATCAGCGGCTCGTTGGAGTGGCCGGCGTAACTGTGGTAGTAGGCCAGTTCGTGCGCCTGACGGGCAATGGCGTCGGCGACTTCGGTGCGGCCGTAGCCGATGTTGACGCAGTAGAGGCCGGCGAAGGCGTCGAGGAACTCGTTGCCGTGCGCGTCGCGCAGGGTCGAACCTTCTCCTCCGGAGATGATTTGCGGACCGCCGGACAGACCCTGGGCGTGCGCCTTGAGCTGGGTCGAGGGGTGCAGCACGTAGGCGCGGTCGGCGGCTTCGAGTTCGGCGAGTTCGTTGGGCGGGGTGGGAACGGCTTTGAGTGTCATGATGTCCTCCTGACGGTACGGCCTCGGCGGGTTTTGGGCCGCGGTGACGGGACTCCGGACGGCTGTCCGGCGCTTTCGCGGTCTCGATCACCCATTAATCGGGCAGTCCCAGGCAGATGTATTTCAGTTCGCTGTATTCGTCCAGGCCGTGCCGCGAACCTTCGCGACCCTGTCCGGACTGTTTGACGCCGCCGAACGGGATCGGCGGACCGGTGAGCTTGGCGCAGTTGATCGCCACCATGCCGTAGTCGAGCGCCTCGCCCAGACGGGTGGCACGGCCGAGGTTCTCGGTGTAGCAATAGGCAACCAGGCCGTATTCGGTGTCGTTGGCCAATCGAATCGCCTCGGCTTCGTCGTCGAACGGCAGCACCGCGGCGACCGGGGAGAACGTCTCCTCGCGGAACAGCGCCATCTCCGGGGTGACGTCAGCGACCACGGTCGGAGAATAAAAGTTGCCGCCGAGTTTCTTGCCGCCGGTGAGTACGCGCGCGCCGTGACGCTGTGCGTCCTCGACGTGCTGCGCGGCCTTGTCTACGGCGCGGCTGTCGATCAGCGGACCGATCTCGGTGCCCGTTTCCAGGCCGTGGCCGACGCGCAGCTGCGCGGTACGCGCCGCGAAGCGTTCGAGGAAGGCCTCGTAGAGCGGGCGTTGCACCAGGATGCGGTTGGCGGCCAGGCAGTCTTCGCCCGAGGTCTGGAACTTGGCGGCCAGCGCGCCTTCGACGGCGAAGTCGAGATCGGCGTCGTCGAACACGATGAAGGGCGCGTTGCCGCCCAATTCCAGCGTCAGTCGCTTGACCGTGTCGGCGGACTGGCGGATCAGCGCCTTGCCGACTTCGGTCGAGCCGGTGAAGCTCAGCGCCCGTATGCGGACGTCGTCCATCAGTGCGCCGCCGACGGTGCGCCCGTCGCCGGTGATCACCTGGAATATGCTGCCGGGGATGCCGGCCTGTTCGGCCAGCCAGGCCAGCGCCAGCGCGGAGAACGGCGTCTCGCTTGCCGGCCGCACGATCATCGGGCAGCCGGCGGCCAGTGCCGCGGCGGCCTTGCGCGTGACCATCGCCGAGGGGAAGTTCCAGGGCGTGATCGCGGCGGTGACGCCGATGGGGCGGCGCACCGTGCTCAGGTGACGGCCGGGCAGATGGCTGGGGATGGTCTCGCCGTAGGCGCGGCGGCCTTCCTCCGCGAACCAGCGCACGAAGCTGGCGGCATAGTCGATCTCGCCACGAGCCTCGTGCAGAGGCTTGCCTTCCTCCAGCGTCATGATCAGCGCCAGGTCCTCGCGGTGGCGCAGCATCCCCTCGTACCAGGCCAGCAGGTGCTCCGCACGCAGATCCGGCGTCAACGCCGCCCAGGCCGGCAGTGCCACGGAGGCGGCATCGATGGCGCTATCGATGGCTTTGGCGCCGAGTGCCGGGACGTGGCCGATGGTTACCCCGGTGGCTGGGTCGTCGACGGCGATGGCGTCGCGCGAATCGATCCACTTTCCGGCCACCCAGGCCTGTTCGCGCCACAGGCGTGGCTCGCTCAGGCGGATGTGGTGCGCAGGAGTGTGTGCTGCGGTTCGTGTGGCCATTGTCGTGCCTCTTGCCGGTTTGCCCCGTCGCGAGCTCGTGGTGAGTTTGCGACGATCGATCAACGTGCTTCAGTATGCTTCAGGCCATACACCCGTTTTGGTCTTTGATGCGCAGTCACCGCAGGCCTGTTGGTCTTTATCTTCGCTGCCAGTAAGACCGCGCCTCTATTATTTTGGGTGTTTTGTTCGTTTTATCAGTGTGTTGGGTCTTCTCACGTGGGTTTATGACGAACTTGTCGCGGGGCGGCGTATTTGAGAAGAAGTGGACATGCGCGCCTTGGCGCGGGTTTGTTTCGGGAGAACAGCATGAGTTCGGCATCCAGCGCTCGGCCGCAGAGCACGTTCACGATGACGCATTGGGGGATATACGAGATTCAGGCCTCCGGCGGCCGCATCGTTGACGTGAAACCCTGGAAAAACGATCCCGAGCCGTCTCGCATCGGTCGCTCGCTGCTGTCGGTCGATCATCCGTCGCGGGTGCGGGCGCCGATGGTGAGCAAGGGCTGGCTCGAGGGCCGAGGCGGTGGCAGGCGAACTCGCAGGGGCGGCGGAGAATTCGTCGAACTGCCGTGGGACGAAGCCCTGGATCTGGTGGCGGAGGAGCTTGAGCGGGTCAAGCGGACATATGGCAATGCGGCCATTTACGCAGGCTCGTACGGCTGGGCCAGCGCGGGGCGCTTCCATCACGCGCAGAGCCAGATGCACCGCTTCATGAACGTTGTCGGCGGCTATACCCGCTCGGTCAACAATTATTCGTTCGCGGCTGCCGACATCATCGTGCCCTACGTCGTAGGTTGCTCCTACCGGGAGCTGCAGGGTGCGATGACCGACTTGTCCGATGTGGCTGCCAACACCAACCTGTTGCTGTCGTTCGGTGGCATTCCCCTGAAGAATGCGCAGATCGAACCGGGCGGTCAGGGGCGGCATGTGGTAGGTGGGCTGTTGCGCAAGGCGCGGCGCAATGGTTGCCGGTTCGTGAACGTCTCGCCACTGCGCGAGGATGTGGCGCCCGAACTCGAAGCCGAATGGCTGCCGCTGCGTCCGAACAGCGATACCGCGCTGATGTTGGGACTGGCGCACACCCTGTATGCGGAAAGACTTTACGATCGCGCGTTCGTGGAACGTTACACGGTCGGCTTCGATACCTTCTCTCGCTACCTGCTCGGTGTTGCCGACGGTCAGGCCAGAGATGCCGACTGGGCGGCCGCAGTGACCGGCGTGCCGGCGGCGCGGATTCGCGAGCTGGCGCGGGAGATGGCGTCCACGCGCACCATGATCAACGTGAGCTGGTCGATACAGCGTGCCGATCATGGCGAGCAGCCGTATTGGATGGCGGTGACCCTGGCGGCGATGCTCGGACAGATCGGTCTGCCCGGCGGTGGCTTCGCGTTCGGTTACGGCGCGGTGGCCTCGATCGGCAGCGGCATGCCGCGCATCAGGATGCCGTCGCTGCCGTCGCTGCACAACCCGGTCGACAGCTACATCCCTGTGGCGCGCATCAGCGACATGCTGCTCGATCCCGGCGGCGCGTTCGATTTCAACGGGCAGCGGCTGACCTATCCGGACGTTCGCCTGATCTACTGGGCCGGGGGCAACCCCTTTCATCACCATCAGGACATCAACCGTCTGCTGGAAGCCTGGCAACGTCCCGAAACCGTCATCGTGCACGAGCCGTTCTGGACGGCGACCGCGCGGCATGCCGACATCGTCCTGCCGGCGACCACGGTGCTCGAACGCAACGATCTCGGCGGTTCTTCGCAGGACAACGTGCTGGTCGCCATGCGTCAGGCGATTCCGCCGGTGGGCGGCGCGCGCAACGATTACGACATTTTCGCGGATCTGGCTCGACGCCTGGGCGTGGCGGAGACGTTTACTGATGGCCGCTCGGAGATGGGCTGGTTGCGCCACCTTTACGCACAACTGTCCGAACGGCATACCGAGTTGCCCGCTTTCGACGATTTCTGGGCGCAGGGCGTATACGAATTCGGAGCGCAGGATTCAGACGATGCGCCGCGCCGTATGCTGAGCGAGTTCCGCGAAAATCCCGAAGCACATCCATTGTCTACGCCGTCAGGACGCATCGAAATCCGGTCAGAAACCATCGGGGACTACGGCTACTCGGACTGCCCGGAGCATCCGATCTGGCTCGAGCCTTCCGAGTGGCTGGGCGGCGCGACAGCCGTCCGGTATCCCCTGCATCTCATTTCGAATCAGCCTGCCACGCGGCTGCACAGCCAGTGGGATCACGGAGCGACGAGTCAGGATGCGAAGATCAGGGGGCTGGAGGCGATTCGCATTCATCCGCACGATGCGGCCGCGCGTAACATTGCCGACGGCGGCGTGGTTGTGGTCTGCAACGATCGCGGTCGCTGTCTCGCCGGCGCGCGAGTGACCGACGCGGTGATGCCGGGCGTCGTCGTGCTGCCGACCGGTGCGCCGTTCGAACCGGAGCATCCCGGCGTTGTGGGGAGTCTCGACACGCGAGGTAACCCCAATGTCCTCACCCGCGACCACGGTACCTCGCGTCTCGCGCAGGGGGCGAGCGCGCAAACCTGCTTGGTGGATATCGTCCGGTATGTGTCGGGCGAAAGCTATGACCCGTTGACGAACTCTGGCGCCGCCACGGACGCTGCTTCGGGTACGTAGTTGGCAGGTACGGCGAGCGAGCGCAGCGGCTTGCCCATGACGACGGCGGTGCGAAAACGGCGGATGTTCGCGTCGTCGTAGAACAGTCGGCGCGTCATGGCTTCGAAGTCGTCCATGTTCTGGGCTAGCACGATGAGCACGAAATCGCTGTCGCCGGTGACGTAATAGCATTGCTGTACCAGCGGTTCGTTGGCGACCTTGCGGCGGAAGTTGTCAACCTGGTCGGCGCGCTCATGTTCCAGTTCCACAGTGATCACGAAGGTCATCGGCAGACCGACGGCACCAGGATGCACTTCCACTACGTCCCTGAGGATTATGCCGCTTTCGCGCATGCGCTTGATGCGTCGCTGGACGGCGGTGGCGGAGAGGGAAACCTCCGCGGCTAGCCGTTCCAGCGATTGCCTGGCGTCTTCCTGAAGCAGGTCGAGCAGTTGCCTGTCGATTTGGTCGAGTTCGGATGGTTTCATCATTTTTCTCGTTTTGACGCATTTTTACGCAACAAATTTAATCAATGACGTTGAAATACGCAAAATCAATGCGCCGTATGCCGTCAGTATAAATGTCGTGTCGATAAATGGACCTCGACCGGGGTGCTCGTGCTCGGTAATCCATTGAGGTTCCAAGGACGTACTCACTGTCTGTCGATGGCTGCTAGCGCTCGACTGTTCGGCGTCGGAGCCGTCGTCTGCCAGAGCCATGCGGTGTCGGGAAGTGTTCGCCGGCCGAATTGCCAGTAGTGGCATGAAGGTGCAGTCGGGTGAGGAATGGAAACGACCTAGAGGTGTGAGTTGAACGAAGTTGTGCGCATCAGTTGCGATATCGATCTAGACGTTCCAGGCATTCGGCAGGGTGCCCTGCAGTTTCCGCTATCGACGGATGCCTCGGCATGGGGGCGCTTGCTGACGCCGATCGTGGTCGCCGTCGGCGAGGAATCCGGCCCCACGGTGCTGGTGACCGGCGCGAGTCACGGCGATGAATACGAAGGTCCGCTCGGCATCATGCGTTTGTTGCAGGACATGCCGGGCACCGCATTCCGCGGTCGGCTGATTGCTTTGCCGGCACTCAATTACCCCGCTCTGATGGCCGGCCGCCGGCTGTCGCCGCTGGATGGCGGCAATATGAACCGCAGTTTCCCCGGCCGGGCCGACGGCGGACCGACGCTAGCTCTCGCGCACTGGGTCTACACTCGATTGCTGCCTTTGGCGGACGCGGTCATCGATATCCATTCTGGGGGTTCCAGCCTGCGTTTCGCGCCCAGCGCGGTGATCCACGAACTACCCGACCCCGCACAGATGGCTGCCACCAGAGCGCTAGCCGAAGCCTTCGCCGCGCCGTTCACGCAAGTGCTGACCGAGTTGGACAGCGTGGGCGAACTGGACGGCGCAGTCGAGGCGCTCGGGCTTCCCTTTCTGTCTACCGAGTTGGGCGGCGGCGGCGGTGTCACACCGCAGACGGTCGCCATGGCACACGAGGGTCTGCAGCGCTGCCTGCGGCATCTGGGTCTAGTCGATACGGCTCCGCCGCCCACGCTGCGCAGCCGGTTCCTGTATGTGCCGGAAACAGGCTACGTCATGCCGTCACGTTCCGGTTTGCTCGATCCCATCGTTGAGGTGGGCGAAGCGGTGCAGGCCGGTCAGGTGCTCGCGAAACTCTACGACATTGATGAACCGTTGCGGGAACCTGTGCAGTTGCTGGCTCCGCAGCAGGGCGTGCTGGTTTGTCGCGCGGCGCGTGGAGGCGTGGCGCGGGGCGATACGGTGGCAGTCGTCGGTGCGGACGTGTGAGTACGGAACGGTGAGACGTATGCAGCGACAGTCTATGCGAACACCGGTTCCGCCGCAGCCGTGCGCGGTGCGCAAGCGGAGTGCTTGAGATGCGCCGCGCCCGTCTAGATCGATACGATCTGGCGATTCTGGCCGCGTTACAGCGCGACGGACGGATGTCCAAATTGCGGCTGTCTGAGGCGATACATTTGTCGCCGACGCCGTGTTGGGAACGCTTGAGGAAACTCGAGCGCGATGGATTTATTCGTGGTTATCACGCGGATGTCGCCGTCGAGGAATTGTTCGACGTATCTCATTTCTTGGTCGAGGTCACTTTGAGTCGTCATCGCGCAGAAGATTTTGCGCGTTTCGAAGCGGCAGTCAATGCGCACCCTGAAGTTCTGACAAGCTACGCTGTTGCAGGCGGTTTCGATTACTTTCTGTCAGTTGTGGCGGAAAGCATTGCCGCATATCAGGAAATGATTGAGTCATGGCTAAACGAGGACATGGGTGTTGAACGTTATTTCACCTACGTCGTAACGCGAACCGTGAAGGACTCACGGCACTTTCCAGTAGAGCATTTCTGGTCTATGCGGCGAAGAGATGAGTGAATAAGCGGGTCTTTCAGGAGGCGTATTAAGTGTTTACGGTGTAAATGAGTCTTCGTAAGAAAGACGCCGGTTGGGGGTGGGCATATGCGTATGGCCGCCCGATTTTAGACTGTACAACCTACGCGATTTGCAGTTCTCTAGGAGGCGAAAATGTATCGTAATACTTTGTTAAAAAGGGTTTTTGGTGTGGCGGCTAGTGCGATGTTGGCTTTTGCATCAACATCGGTCTTTGCTGAGGGTCTTTTGGAAAAAGCACGTAGTCAAGGCATCACTATAGGTGTTGGGAATGATATTCCTTATGGCTATATAACGCCTGATGGTGGGGCTGCTGGTATATCTCCGGATGTGGCCAAAAAGGTCCTGAATGGAATGGGCATCACTAAGATCAGGTGGAAGGGGATGCCATTCGGCCAACTGATTCCGGCGGTTAAGTCAGGGCGCATTGATTTGGCGGCTACGAGTCAGAATGTGCTGCCAGAGCGCTGCAAGCAGGTGGCTTTTTCTCGAGTCAATTCAAGCTACGGCGAAGGATTGTTGGTTCTCAAAGGCAATCCGTACAAAATCCATAGCTATACAGACATCAAGAATAATCCCCAAGTGAAATTGGGTATCATGACCGGTGCGGATGAGCTGAATTTTGCGCAGGCGACGGGAATTCCACAGAGCCAGATTGTGCTGGTTCATTCCAACGCGGATTCCATTCCGGCACTCTTGTCGCACCGGATAGACGCTCTTGCCGCAACGGGCTTGAGCGTGTACGAAATAGCTAAGAAAGCGCCCTCAAAAGTCGAGCGGGCAGAGCCTTTTACTCAGCCCATGTTTCATGGAAAACCGACGCGTTCTTATGGTGCATTTTCCATGCGTAAGTCGGATGTGGCGTTTTTGAAGGCATTCAATGCGGAACTGGACAAAGTCCAGAAGACGCCATTCTGGGCGAACACGTTGGAACACTATGGCCTGAGCAAGGAAGATGTCCAAGCGGCCCGTGCCGTAAGGACGGCAGACCTTTGTCGTGGAGAGTAGTGCGGTCGACTAGATAATTCACAAGCCTGTCGAGCCGAGCCTCCGGAGCGAATAATTTCGTCCGGAGGCTCTAAAAGGAGGGGCATCTATTGAGTGTGTACGATATTTTTCGCACGCTTCTTAATGGGTTGCAGATAACCATTGAGTTGACGGTGCTCTCTACGATATTGGGGGCGTTGTTTTCCTTCGTTTTTGGTGTTGGGAAAATTTCTCGCATCAGAATTTTTCGCTTTTTTTCCACTGCTTATGTTGAAATTTTCCGTGGTACCTCATTGATTGTTCAGTTGTTTTGGTTGTACTACGCATTGCCTTTGTTGGGAGTCTCTTTTAATTCATTTGTGATTGGTACGTTTGCCCTGGCGCTGAATATCGGTGCCTACGGTGCAGAAGTGGTGCGTGGTGCCTTGCAAACCGTGCCAAAAGGGCAAGGCGAAGCATCATTGGCATTGGGTTTCAGTCCCTGGCAGCGCTTAGTTCGTGTGCTATTGCCCCAAGCCGTGCCGGAGATGATGCCGACGTTTATCAATCTCGCGATTCAGAACCTCAAGGATTCTGCGATCGTATCCCTAATCAGCCTTACCGATCTGACCTACTATGCGAATAATCTTCAAAATCTGACTTACGATACGCTGCGTATCTATACCGTAACTTTGTTCATGTATTTCTTCCTGGCGTTGCTGATGTCTTGGGGGCTGGGGATGCTTGAACGCTATCTGCGGCGATGGAAGCTGCAGGCTAGGTAGGAGACGCGATCATGCTTTTCGGGATTCATTGGGATACGAGCGGTACGACGCTGGATTTTGCTCTGTCCATCTTGCCAATACTGTTGATCGGTTTGAAGGTGACGATAGAAGCCACTATTTTCGGATTCGTATTGGCACTGGTATTGGGTTTGGTGCTGGCGATCCTACGTTCGTCGCGTTTTCGGATTGTGTCATGGATGGCATGGTTCGTGATCGAATTCCTTCGGGACACTCCGCTGCTGGTGCAGCTATTTTTCCTGTTCTACGTTTTGCCGCTTTACGGCGTTTCATTGCCTGCCTTGGTGATTGGGATCATTGGACTTGGCGCGCAGTACAGCGCCTATTGCGCAGAGGTGTATCGCGGCGGAATAGAGGCGATCGATCGAGGCCAATGGGAAGCAGCGCATGCTCTCGATTTAAGCCGAATCATGACCTACAAGGATATTATTTTGCCGCAGGCAATCCCTAGAGTCATACCGGCGCTTGGCACATACCTTGTAGCGATGATCAAGGATGCGCCGCTGCTTTCGGCAATTACGGTATTGGACATGATGGCCGCCTCCACCATTATCGGCGACCAGACATACAACTATCTTGTACCCTTGAGCATCGTGGGGGCACTGTTTTTCATCAGCACTTTAGTGGCATCGTTTTTGGTACACAAACTAGATCGGGCGCTACCTAAAACCGGGATACCGATGAAATGAGTGCACATGTCGTTTTCGATCAGGTTGTCAAACGTTATGACGACACGGATATTCTGCGTGATTTCTCCTTTGCCGCTGAAAAAGGGGAAAAGGTGGTGCTGATCGGTGCCTCGGGTTCTGGCAAGTCCACCGTATTGCGCATTCTGATGACGCTGGAACAAATCCAGGACGGAGAGGTTTATATAGACGGCGAGCCGCTTTGGCACGAGTCAGGCAAGCCGGGAAAGCTTGCCAGCGAGGCCTATTTGCGGCACATGCGGACCAAGGTCGGCATGGTTTTCCAGCAGTTCAATCTGTTTCCACATATGACGGCCTTGCGCAACGTCATCGAAGCGCCTATCCGGGTGCTCAAAACTCCGCGTAAGGAGGCTGAGGAACGGGGGCAGGAGCTTCTCGAGCGTGTTGGCCTCAGCGCGCGCTGCGACGCTTTCCCTGCCCAACTTTCCGGTGGCCAGCAGCAGCGCGTGGCGATCGCGCGCGCGCTGGCGATGCGCCCCGAAATCATGTTGTTCGATGAGCCGACCTCGGCGCTCGATCCCGAGATGGTCGGTGAGGTGCAGGCCGTTATCCGCGAGCTGGCCGAGGAGAGCGACCTGACCATGCTGATCGCCACGCACGAAATGCGTTTCGCACGCGATGTGGCCGACCGCATCTGTTTCCTGAACAAGGGGCAGATTCTGGAGGAGGGCCCGCCTGAGGAAGTGCTGGTCAATCCGCAAGAGGAGCGTACGCAGTTGTTCCTGCGTTCCTTGCTGGAGGATTCCGTCTCGAACTGAACCGGCGACAGTGGTCGGGTATATGATGGTTACTCCATTTACGGCCTGAGCACGCATGTCCGAGTCCACGCGATTGCCGCGCAGCGGCGGCACCTACGTGCTGCTGTGCGAGGCTGTCGGGCAGGCACGTATCCAGATTGGCAGGCTCGGGACGTTGACGCTTTGCCCGGGCTGGTACGCTTATGTCGGCAGCGCTTTCGGGCCGGGCGGTTTGAACGCCCGGGTCGGCCGGCATCTGCGCCGCGACAAGCCGTTGCGCTGGCATTTCGATTATCTGCGCCCCTACGTCGCGCTGCGCGCGGCTTGGTATATGGCAGGGCAGGCGCGTTGTGAGTCGCACTGGGCGACGAAGCTCGCCCGGCTGCCAGGCGCAGCGGCGCCTCTGAGCGGTTTCGGCGCGTCGGACCATCCGGGCGCGAGCCATCTTTTCGCCTTTGCACACAGGCCGACGTTGCTAGACTTCAGTGCCGGACTCGCTGCAGGGAATGAGCCTTGCGGCGAGGTGCGGGAACTGTTGCTTCAGGACTCCGGGAGATAAACATGCGTGCGATTCAGATGACGGCTGTCGGTGGCCCGGATGTTCTGCAGATGGCAGAGGTGCCGGAACCGCGGATCGAAGCGTCGACGCAGGTAAAAATCCGCCTGCGCGCGGCTGGCGTCAATCCCATCGATACGAAGGTGCGCGGCGCGGGGATCTATGTCGGTGATCGCTTGCCCGCCATATTGGGGTTGGACGGCGCGGGCGAGGTGACGGAGGTCGGCGAGGGCGTGACTCGGCTCAAGCCGGGTGATGCGGTCTGGCTCTGCAATGGCGGGCTCGGCGCCGAGCCCGGCACCTATGCCGAATTCGTGGTGGTCGACGAGGCCGTGGCCAGGCTCATGCCGAGCAACGCGAGCTTCGCCGAGGCGGCCGCAGCCCCGCTGGTGTTGATCACCGCCTGGGAGTCGCTGTTCGACCGTGCCCACCTGCATGAGGGACATACCTTGCTGGTGCATGCGGGGGCCGGCGGCGTCGGCCATGTCGCAATACAGCTTGCCCACCATGCCGGCGCCCGCATTGCCGCAACGGCTTCGGCCGAGAATGCCGGATTTCTGCGCGAACTGGGGGTGGAGCGGGTGATCGATTACCACGCCGAGGATTTCGTCGCGGCGGCGCTGGAGTGGACCGACGGGCAAGGAGTCAACGTTTGCTTCGACGCGGTCGGCGGTGAAACCTTCGCGCGCAGCGTGCAGACGGTTGCCCACTACGGCGATCTGGTTACCTCGCTCGAGCCGCCGGAGAACATGAGCTGGCGCGAGGCGCGGCTGCGGAATCTGCGCGTCGGTTTCGATCTGATGCTGACGCCTCTGCTGGGCGGCCTGCCGGTGGCGCGTACGCACCAGGGCGAGATACTCGATAATTGTGCGGCTTTGTTCGAGGCCGGCAAGCTTGTTGTGCATGTCGGTGCGCGCTACCTGCTGGACGATGCGGCGCTGGCGCATGCAGAGCTGCAGGTCGGCCATACGCGCGGCAAACGCGTGCTGTTGATGTGAGCGTGCGATCGATCGGACAGCTGTTGACCGTCTTCGGCTAAGAGCTGAGTTCTCAGCCGCCCGGTTTGCCCCCGGGCGGAGTGGGCAATGGCAGGGTGGCGATCTTGCCGTCGCCGCCGGGCAGGATCTTGTTGGGCCCGACCTTCTCCACTTCGTCGATACGTATCACCGATTGCAGGGGGACGTAGGTCCGTTTGACGCTGCTGAATTCCGCCTTGAGACGTTCCTCGGCCGGATCGACGAGTACGGCCGAGCGTTCCCCGAAGAGAATGCCCTCTACTTCCACGAAGGCGTACATCGAGCTCTGCGCCACGCTGCGGGCGTACAGCTCATAGATGCTGCCCTGGTTGTGGAAAAGGATGCGGTAGACGCGTTTGTTGTCCATACAGAAGGTCGATGCCAAGTCCAAACGCGCAAGTATAGCCGGCCGTGATGCGGCGGCTCCATTCATTCGTCCGTGCCGCGGATTTCAGCCGATGATGCCTTCCAGCCAGTCGTGGCTGCGCAGCCGTTCGGTGAACCAGGCCAGAGCGCGGCCACCGTCGTTTTCGTGCCAGGCGAGCGATATGAGCGGAGCCGGCAGGTCGTTGCTGAGCCGCTTGCTGATCAGGCGGCCGTTTTTGAGGTCGGCCTCGACGTAGTGTCGCGGAACGGAGCCCACCCCCAGACCGCGGCGGTGTGCTTCGCACTTGGTCTGCATGTCCGGCACGCTGAGAACGTCCTGGGTGCCTGCAATGCCGACGGTGCGCGTCGGAAGGTCGCGCGAGGTGTCGGCCGCGGCAATGGCGCGGTGGCTGGTGATCTGGGTTTCGGACAGCGGCTCGGCGGCCTTGGCCAGCGGATGATGCGGGGCGACGACGAACACGAACGGTATCTTGCCGAGCGCGTGAGTGGCGTAGCTGCCGTAGGGTGCGAGTTCGCCGGATGCGCCGACGGCGAGATCGGCACGGCCGCTGACCAGTGCGTCCCATACGCCGGTGAGCACTTCCAGGCTGAGTCGGACACGGGTGGCGTGGCCGGCCGCGTAGAATTCTTCCAGGATGGGGTATAGCCGCGAGATGGGTACGAGATCGCCAACGGCAATGTGCAGCTCCGTTTCCCAGCCGTGAGCCACCCGCTTGACCATGGCTTCCAGGTCTTCCGCGCCGCGCAGCAGGTGGCGCCCCTCTTTGAGCAGTTTCGTGCCGGCCGGGGTGAGCAGTGCCCGGTGCCCACTGCGATCGAACAGCTTGACGTCGAGATCCTGCTCCAGCTTTTGCACCGTGTAGGTGATGGATGATGGAACCCTGTGCAGGCTTTGCGCCGCCGCGGCGAAACTGCCGTGGCGGTCGATGGCGTCTATGACGGCGATGGCATCGAGGGTGAGGCGCATGGGGATCTTCCGGGTGGGAACGGCGGCGGTTTCGAAACGCATTGTATCGCGTGCCGCCACACCGGCATATTCATTCCAGAAAGCGCCGTACCGCCCACCAGCCTGCGACGACGCCGGCGACAGAGCCCACGGAACTGAGCAGGAATGCCGTGCCCATGCCCACCGGTTGGCCCAGATCCCAACCGATCCAGCCGCCCAGCGTGGCGCCGCCCAGAGTGAACAATTGCATCATCGTCGATTACCTCATCGTCGTCGCCAGGCGACGTTGGACGGAAGCCGATGCGAAGGTGCTAGACTTCCGCACGTCACCCCGGACCCGGTCCGGGAGGTTTCCCCCGCAACGAGGAAAGGAGTGCTGAATATGCGCTTAAGCATGCTAGCAGGGACCGTTCTGCTCGCCGCGAGTTCCGCTGCGATGGCCAACGGTCTTGAACTGCAGCTTGGCAACAAGACGGCCCAACTGAGTTTTCTGACTGATTCCGGTCTGATCGGTTACAGCGGTGCACAGCTCGATTTCAGCGGTTTCGCTAATAACAAGAGCGATTTCTTGGGCAGCGCGGGTCTGCTGGTGCAGGGTGTCCCTGCCGGGCAGTCGCCGCTGACATTCGGTCTCGGTGCCAAGGCATATGCTGCGACCATCGACACGCCCAACAAGGACGTGCAGGCGATCGCGATCGGCGGCTTGGCCAAGTATACCATCCCGAACCGTATGCCCATGGCGGTGGTGCTCAAGGGTTATTACGCCCCCGATATCACCACGTTCAGCGACGGCAAGTCGCTCACCGATCTGAATCTCAACTACCAGATCGAGGTGACGCCAGGCGCGACCGCGTTCGCCGGCTACCGTCTGCTGCAGACCGACCTGAAGAACCACGGCGACTACAGCCTGGACGACAGCATCCACGTTGGTATTCGCCTCAACTTCTGAGCATGGGCGCGGCCCCGATGGAGCCGACTCCACGGGGCCGCGCCCGATCCGCATGCGGATCGCCGGGATCCGGCGCGAGACATCCCGCGTCAACGTGTTCTGGCTGGAATACGGAGCGCAGCCGTACCGCTTCCATCCCGGGCAGTGGATCGACCTGTACGTGACGCTGGACGGCCGCCGCGAAGTCGGCGGCTATTCCATCACCTCCACTGCGAATACGCCCGGCCGCATCCGCATCGCGGTCAAGCATTCGGATCATCACCCCGTAACCCGCTGGTTGGGCTGCCGCGCCGAGGTCGGTGACGAGGTCCTGGCGTCGGAGGGGCAGGGGAATTTCCACTACGATCCCGTTCACGGCAAGCGCCTGGTCCTGCTTGCCGCCGGCATCGGCATCACGCCGGTGCTCGGTATCCTGCATGAAATTCACGAGTCCTGGCCGGAAGTCGCGGCGACGCTGTACTACAGCGCCAGGGGCGAAGAGGAACTGCTGTTTCGCGGTGAACTCGACGCCATGGCTTCATCGCGTGCCAACATCCGCTGTATGTACGGCGTGACCGGCGTCGGTTCCGACGGCGAGCACCGGGCGCTCGATCTGTTGGACCGGAAAGGCCCGCCCGATACGCACGCAAGCTATTACTTCTGTGGCCCGAGATCCTTTGTGGACGATCTCGCGAGCGGCTTGCCCGCTCGCGGAGTGCCTGAGGATAGGCTGGTATACGAACGCTGGTGGTAGGAGGAAGTCTACGTCGCCGCCGTGAAGCGCATGGAAAGGTCCACTGCCAGCAGATGCTTGGTCAGCGCGCCGACCGAAACGTAGTCCACGCCGATGTTCGTCAGTTCGCGTAGCCGTGCCTCGTCGACGCTGCCCGAGACCTCGAGTTTTGCGCGGCCTCGCGTGCGGCGCACCGCTTCGCACATGTCTTCCAGGCCGAATTCGTCGAGCATGATGATGTCGGCGCCGGCCGTTAGCGCTTCGTCGAGTTCGGTGAGATTCTCGGTTTCCACTTCCACGCTGACCTGCGGCGACAGGTTGCGCGCCTGGGCCACTGCGGCGGTAATCGAGCCGGCCGCGGCGATGTGGTTTTCCTTAATCAGGATGGCATCGTAGAGCCCCATGCGATGGTTGTGACCACCGCCGCAGGCCACCGCGTACTTTTGCGCACGGCGTAGGCCGGGCAGCGTCTTGCGGGTGTCCAGTAACTGCGTATTGCTGCCGACGAGCAGATTGGCGTAGCGGTGTGTCGCCGTTGCCGTGCCCGACAGCGTCTGCAGGAAGTTGAGCGCGGTGCGCTCGCCGCTGAGCAGTGCGCGGGCGGGGCCCTGCAGACGGCACAGAGGCTGATTGGGTTCGGCGGTTTCCCCTTCGGCGATCTCCCACTCGACGCGTACCTGCGGGTCGATACGGGCGAACACGGCGTCGAACCAGGGGGCGCCGCAGATCACCGCCTGTTCGCGGGTGATCACCGTAGCCTCGGCCTCTAGCGCTTCCGGAATCAGCGCCGCGGTCAGATCGCCCGGGCCGAGGTCTTCGGCCAGAGCGGCGTCGATGTTGAGTTCGATGGCGGTGCGGAGGTCGGGGGTGATCTGTGGTGCAGGCATTGTTTGGTTGGTTTCCGGTTTCGGGTGTGTGGGGAATCTACTATGCGGGTGGTTGTGGGTCTAATTGTGGTTCCTCACGAGCTGGGTGGAGCGCTTGTTTGTTTATATGTCTGGGGACAATGCTTTGTGGCGAGTCATCGCCTCGTTGGGGGCGGGCGTGAATCAGCGTTTGTGGTTTTGATGCTGCGTGAGAGAAAGCGGCGTACTTGTTGGCCGTGAGGGTCTGTTTCGGACGCGATTCGACGTTTGGGTCTCAGATCGATCAAGGTGACGCGCCCGAGCCGGTTTCTTTGAAATGCGCAAAGTAATCGGCGAAAGAAACGCATCCCCAAAGCACTCTGCACCTGTGCCATTCGCGACTGCAGTGGGCTGGTGTGGGTTCAGGGCAAGGCGCGGTGCGAAGGCAATGGCCCGAGCCCTTGGCAAGCGCCGCAACGTAGCCATGGGCGCACACCAGCCCACCCGAAGGGCGACACCAGGCTGTCCCGCCCCGGTGTTGCGCCGCTGGTGAAGGCAATGAGCCTTCCCTGCGCGACGCGCCTTGTGGCGAAACAGCCGAGGCGCTGCAGTTGTGAATGGCACAGGTGCAGAGTGCTGTGCTTGGCCCTGTCGGGCAACCTCGCGAACGCACCCCTGAACGGGGCTCGCAGCTATTGGCCATCCAGGCCAAGAGCTGCTTGGCTGACATCCCTGTCAGCCATCCCCGCCCAGGGGCACGTTCGCGAGGCAAGCGATCAGGGGGACCGAACGTCAAAACCGAGCGAGTCCGAAGCGAAGTATTCCGAACAAGCTGATTCAGATATTCAAACGTCTGGGGTGCGTTCTGTTTTGACTCTCCGGTTCCCGTGTGGTCTTGCCTCGAGCGTGCGCCCCGGCGCGGGGTCGGGCGGCAGGACGCCGCCCGCGCAGGCTTTGCCAGGAGGGCAAGTGTCTGCGGTGCCCCGTGACGGGGTGTGCTCTCGAGGTTTGCCCGTAGGGACAAGGCATAGCACTCTGCGCCTGTGTCATTGGCCACTGCAGTGGGCTGGTGTGCGTTCAGGGCCAGGCGCGGTGCGAAGGCAATGGCCTGAGCCCTTGGCAAGCGCCGCAACGCAGCCATGGGCGCACACCAGCCCACCCGAAGGGCGACACCAGGCTGTCCCGCCCCGGTGTTGCGCCGCTGGCGAAGGCAATGAGCCTTCCCTGCGCGACGCGCCTTGTGGCGAAACAGCCTGGAGGCGCTGCAGCCGCCAATGGCACAGGTGCAGAGTGCTTGGGGTGCCTTTCTTTCGCCTCTTTCTTTGGGCATGCAAAGAAAGAGGCTCGGGCGCGTCACCGCGATCAATTAAAACCCGACACGCTGATTCGCGCCCGAAACCGGCTGCCAGGGTTATAAGTACGTCGATTTCGCGTACTCAGTATCAGCAGTACCCGCCTGGTTTCGTGTTCGACACAGGCATCATGCGGCTAGTGAACGTGCTTGCGTAACCGTGATGAAGACACCACAAAACCATCCCGGCAAAAAAACACTCAACCCTTGCTCCGCCTCCGCACCACCATTTTCTCAACCTCGATCAACCCGTATAGCGCAACGGCAAACGCCAGCAGCAGCAGCCAGGTGCCGGCGTTCAGGGGGGCGGTGGAGAACAGTAGCTGCATCGGCGGTGCATAGGTCAGCAAGAGCTGGAAGAAAAGCACCAGGGCGATGGCCAGCAGTGCCCAACGGTTGCCGAACAGGCCGTTGCGGTTGGTGGTTGCGGCCGACAGGTAGCGAGCGTTGAGCAGGTAGGAGGCCTCGCCGAGCACTAGCATGTTGACCGCGGCGGTGCGTGCGGTGTCGATGTCGGCGCCCTGCTGCAGCAGCCAGAAGAACACGAAATCCACCGCGGCGAGCAGCAGCAGCGAAACCAGTGCGATGCGCCACAGCAGGAAGCGCGACAGCAGCGGCGAGTGCGGGGCGCGCGGTCTGCGCCGCATTACCGCGGTTTCGGGTGGTTCGAAGGCCAGGGCCAGGGCCAGAGTGACGGCCGTGATCATGTTGATCCAGAGAATCTGCACCGGGGTGATGGGCAGCCAGGTGCCGCTGAGGATGGCGGCGATGATGACCAGCGCCTCGGCGCCGTTGGTCGGCAAGATGAACAGAATGGCCTTGCGGATGTTGTCGTAGGCCGTGCGGCCTTCTTCCACGCCGGCGATGATGGAGGCGAAATTGTCGTCGGTGACGACAATTTCGGCGGCCTCCTTGGCGGCTTCCGTGCCCTTGCGGCCCATGGCCACGCCGACGTCGGCGCGCTTGAGTGCAGGGGCGTCGTTGACGCCGTCGCCGGTCATTGCGACGGTTTGTCCTTCGGCCTGCAGCGCTTCGATGAGGCGTAGCTTGTGCTCCGGCGCGGCGCGCGCGATGACGCCGCTGTCGTGCACGGCTTGGCGGAGTTGTGCGACGTCCAGGCCGTCGATTTCCGGCCCGGTCAGTACGCGGCTCGCGTCGCTCAAGCCGAGCGAGGCGCCGATGGCGGCTGCAGTGGCGGCGTGGTCGCCGGTGATCATCTTCACGCGGATGCCGGCGGACTGGGCTGCGGCAACCGCAGCGCTTGCTTCCTCGCGTGGCGGGTCGATGAAGCCGAGCAGGCCGAGCAGGCTGAAACCACTCTCCAGTTCGTCTAGTTCGAGCGTCTCGGGCGACGTTTCCAGCGCTTTGTAGGCCACGGCGAGGACGCGTTGGCCCTGCGCGGCGAGGGAGTCGAGCAGAGTGTGCCATTTGTCGGCTTCGAGCTCGATGGCCTGGCCGTGCGCACGTTGGGAGTTGCAGCGATCCAGAATGCGTTCCGGCGCGCCTTTGAGCACGACGAAGGCATGGCCGGCATGGTCGCGGTGCAGCGTGGCCATGAACTGGCGTTGGGATTCGAAAGGCACCACGTCGGCGCGCGGCCAGGCCTCGCGCTCGTAGGCAGGATCGAGGCCGCCCTTGCGGGCGAGGGCGACCAGCGCTGCATCCATCGGGTCGCCGATCGCCACCCACTCCTGCTCCTGTTGGGCGATGTCGCCGTCGTTGCACAGCAGGCCGCCGCGCAGCAATTCCATCAGGTCCGGCGCCTCGTCCGGTTGCACGGCGCTGCCTGCAATCGAGTCGTCCAGGCGTTCGATGCCGCCGAAGGGCGCATAGCCGACACCGCCGAAGGCATAGCGGTCGATGGCGGTGGCCGCATCGACCACGGTCATTTCGTTGCGCGTGAGGGTGCCTGTCTTGTCGGTGCAGACGACACTGACCGCGCCCAGCGTCTCGACCGCCGGCAGGCGTCGGATGATGACGTTGCGCGCGGCCATGCGGCGCACCCCGATCGCCAGCGTAATGGTGATAATTGCCGGCAGGCCTTCCGGAATGGCGGCGACGGCCAGCGCGACGGCGGCGAGAAACATGTCTTGGATGGATTCGCCGCGCAAGCCGACGCCGACCGCGACGGTGAATACCGCCAAGCCCAGGATCAACCCGGTGAGGGTGCGCGAGAAACCGGCGATCTGCTTCAGCAGTGGCGTGGTCAGCGTTTCCACGCCGGCCAGCAGGATATTGATACGACCGATTTCCGTATCGCTGCCGGTGGCGGCGACCAGGCCCAAGCCTTGTCCGTTGACCACCAGGGTGCCGGAGTAGGCCATGCTGTGGCGTTCGGCCAGCACGCTCTGTTCCGGCGTCGCCTCGGATTGCTTGTCGACCGGTACCGACTCGCCGGTCAGGGCGGACTCGTCGATGCGCAGGCGATGCGCGCTGAGCAGGCGCACGTCGGCCGGCACGCGGTCGCCGGCCTGCAACAGTACGAGGTCGCCGACGACGATGTCGGCGGCGTCGAGTTCGGCGTAGTGGCCGTCGCGCAGCACGGTGGCGTGCGGCGAAAGCATGGCGCGGATCGCCGCCATGGCGTCCTCGGCCTTGCCTTCCTGTACGTAGCCGATCAGGGCGTTGATGACGACCACGCCGAAGATCACGCCGGCATCGATCAAGTGTCCGAGCGCCAGCGTGAGCACGCCGGCGATCAGCAGGATGTAGATCAGCAGATTGTGGAACTGCAGCGCCAGTCGGCGCAGGCGGCTGGGTGGGGGAGGGGCCGGCAGGCGGTTGGGGCCGTGGGCGGCCAAGCGCTCGGCGGCTTCAGTCGCGCCCAGTCCCTGGCGTGTACTGCCCAAGGCCTGCAAGGCTTGGTCGGCGCTCACTGCATGCCAGTCCACAGGATCGTGTCCGATGTCCATATCCGTATCCGTTGTTGCAGATGATGGGGGCGGATCCATGTTCCCGCCGCGTTTCCGGTTCCGTTGCTAAAGATCTTGCGGTGTACGGCTTGCTGTTGGCGGCTTTGACGATGCCCATGCGTTATACTGGCAAGCCTTTTGGGGGGTGGCAAGCGCTTGTCTTGTCAAATAAAACAGCCTGGCCAACGAGCCGGGAACGCACCGATGGAGGTTTGTCTTGGATAACACCGCCCGTGTGAAATTACCCGGCTGGGTAAAGCTCTTGTTCCCTTTCATGCAGTGGTTGCCCAATGTCGGGCGCGACTCTGCGAAAGCGGACTTCATGGCCGGCCTCACCGGCGCCATCGTGGTATTGCCGCAGGGCGTTGCCTTCGCCGCAATCGCCGGCATGCCGCTCGAGTACGGACTTTACACCGCCATGGTGCCGGCGATCGTCGCCGCGTTCTTCGGCTCGTCCTGGCATCTGGTTTCGGGGCCGACCACGGCGGCCTCGATCGTGCTGCTGTCGGTGTTGTCCATGCATGCGGCGCCGGGTAGCCCGGAGTTCGTCCGTCTGGCGTTGACGCTGACCTTCCTGGTCGGCCTGATCCAGATTGCCATGGGGGCGGCACGTCTGGGCACGCTGGTCAATTTCATCTCGCATTCGGTGATCATCGGCTTCACCGCCGGCGCGGCCATTCTCATCGCCAGCAGCCAGCTCAAGCATTTCCTCGGCATGGACATTCCGCGCGGACTGCATCCGCACGAAATCCTGGTGCACATTGGACAGCATGCGGTGGAGATCAACTTCTGGGTGGTCGCGGTCAGCGTGCTGACATTGGTTTCGGGATTGTTCTTCAAACGCTACGTCAAACGCGTCCCCTATATGATCGCGGCGATGCTGGTCGGCTCGCTGGGTGCATTCGTGCTCAACCGGATCTACGGCCAGGACGTGACGGGGATCGTGACCATAGGCGCTCTGCCGGCTTCGCTGCCGCCGTTGTCGAGCCCTGATTTTTCGCTGCAGGCGATCAAGGATCTGCTGCCCGGCGCGATCGCGGTGACCGTGCTGGCGCTGACCGAGGCGGTCTCCATCGCGCGCTCGATCGGAGTGCGTTCGGGGCAGCATGTGGACGGCAATCAGGAGTTCATCGGCCAGGGGCTGTCTAACGTGGTCGGCAGTTTTTTCTCGGCCTACGTTGCGACCGGTTCCTTCAATCGTTCCGGCGTGAACTACGAGGCCGGCGCCCGTACGCCGCTGGCAGCCGCGTTCGCCGGCGTCATGCTCATGGGTGTGGTGTTGCTGGTTGCACCGTATGCGAGCTACCTGCCGAATGCCGCCATGGCCGGCATTCTCATGCTGGTCGCCTGGGGGCTGATCGATTTTCACCACATTGGCGTGATCCTAAAGACCAGCCGTTCCGAGGCGGCGGTGCTGGCGGTGACCTTTTTCTCCACCCTGTTGATGGATCTGGAGTTCGCCATCATGGTCGGCGTGGTGGCTTCGCTGGTGACCTATCTGCACCGCACCTCGCGTCCGCGCATGCTGGTGCGCGTGCCGGACCCGTCACTGCCGGACCGCAAGTTCAATACCGATCCGTCGCTGCCGGAGTGTCCGCAATTCAAGATTGTGCGCATCGACGGTTCGGTGTTCTTCGGTGCGATCAATCACATTCGCGAGACCCTGCGCGACTACGCGGAGCAGAATCCGCAGCAGAAGCATCTGATGGTCGTGGCATCGGGCATGAACTTCGTGGATGTGGCGGGAGCCGAGTACCTGGCGCAGGAGGCACGCGGCCATCGCAAGGCAGGTGGTGGACTGTATTTCTACAGGATCAAGCCGGGTGTCTGCGAGGCGCTGACGCGGGGCGGGTTCCGTGACGAGATTGGTGCCGAGAACATGTATTCGAGCAAGACCGATGCCCTGCACGACATCGTGGCCAACAAGCTCGATCAGGAGGTGTGTCGACATTGCACCCGCCGCATTTTCCTGGAGTGCAAGGACAAGCCGGGCCCGGACGAGCCGCTGATCCGCTGAGGCGGCTCATCCGCATTCTTCGGCCGCCGCTCGCGCGGTCGATCGACTCTCTCTAGCGATTCTTCGGCGGACACTCTCAGGGTGTCCGCCGCCTTCCCGTATCCGCGCGTTTCGCAAGTTCCCCCTACGATTGTCTTCATCTCTTCGCCCGCAGTCACCCACAGATCGTCGGCGGGTCCCTTGTTGTATGGACATATGGCGCCTATTCTCTCAATATTGTTGACAATCATGATGTGCTATATAAAGCGTTCATGGCATCTGATACGGGCTTTCGATAGCACGGATTGGCGTCGACCTCGGATTGAACACATGTTTTTGTAGATTGATAGTTAAAAGAAAATATCTGATATTGGTTGGCTTTTCGGACTTTTTTACAGTCTGTAAAAGTGACTTTCCATAGTCAGGAGGAGACGATTCATGATGGCGCGACAGGGATGTTCAAGTCGATTTTTTGATCAGAGTGTCGACATATGAACGATTACGAGGAGATTTACAGGCGTTCGCTGGAGGATCCGGAGGGTTTCTGGGGTGAAGCGGCGCAGGCGGTCGACTGGGACCGGTCGTGGGACAAGGTGCTGGATCGCGATGCCGAGCCGGTGCCTCGCTGGTTTGCCGGCGCCAGCATGAATACCTGCTTCAATACGCTCGACCGTCACGTACGCGATGGTCACGGCGAGCGCGACGCGCTGATCTACGATAGTCCGGTAAGCAGGTCCAAGCGCCGCTACAGCTACGCCGAACTGCGTGACGAGGTAGCGCGCCTGGCCGGTGCGCTGCAGGCGCATGGCGTCGGGAAGGGCGATCGGGTGATTCTGTACATGCCGATGATTCCGGAAGCCGTGATGGGTATGCTGGCCTGCGCCCGCATAGGCGCGATCCACTCGGTGGTGTTCGGCGGCTTCGCCGCGCACGAACTCGCGCGGCGTATCGACGACGCCAAGCCCAGGCTGATCCTGTCGGCGTCCTGCGGCATCGAACCGACGCGGCTGGTGCCTTACAAGCACCTGCTCGACGACGCCATCGAGCAGTCCTCGCACAAGCCGGATGCCTGCCTGATCCTGCAGCGCGAACAACTGTCGGCGGAACTGGTCAAAGGCCGCGATTTCGATTGGAAACAGGCTTGCGCCGAGGCCGAGCCCGTCGACTGCGTGCCGGTCGCCGCGACCGATCCGCTGTACGTGCTCTATACCTCGGGCACGACGGGTCAGCCCAAGGGCGTGGTGCGCGACAACGGTGGGCAC
The DNA here is from genome assembly GCF_037381185.1 of Acidihalobacter sp. Classification (NCBI taxonomy): domain Bacteria; kingdom Pseudomonadati; phylum Pseudomonadota; class Gammaproteobacteria; order Chromatiales; family Ectothiorhodospiraceae; genus Acidihalobacter; species Acidihalobacter sp. Next base: position 46,750 of record NZ_JARRQY010000005.1, on the reverse strand, counting down.
GCCGTCGCCCTGCTGTGGAGCATGCGCAACCTTTACGGCGTGCAGCCCGGTGACGTGTACTGGGCGGCATCGGACGTCGGCTGGGTGGTCGGGCACAGCTACATCGTCTATGCGCCGCTGCTGATGGGCTGCACCACGGTGGTGTATGAGGGCAAGCCGGTCGGCACGCCCGATCCGGGTGCGTTCTGGCGCGTGGTGGAGGAATACGGCGTGCGCGTGCTGTTCACGGCGCCGACCGCGATTCGCGCGATCAAGAAGGAGGATCCCGAGGCGGAACACATGCGCCGCTACGATCTGTCCTCATTGCAGGCGCTGTTCCTGGCCGGCGAACGCTGCGATGCCGACACCCTGCACTGGGCGGGCAAGTACCTCGAACGCCCGGTGATCGATCACTGGTGGCAGACCGAGACCGGCTGGGCCATCGTCGGCAATCCGCTGGGTGTGGGTATGCTGCCGGTCAAGGCGGGATCGCCGACGGTGGCGATGCCGGGCTACGACGTCAGAGTCGTGGCCCCGGAGGGGCATGAGGTCGAGACCGGGGGCATGGGCGCGATCGTCATCAAGCTGCCGCTGCCTCCGGGTACGCTGCCGGGTTTGTGGAACGGCGAACAGCGTTTCGTGGACGGTTATCTGTCGCGCTTTCCGGGTTACTACCTGACCGGCGATTCGGGCTTCAAGGATCTCGATGGCTACGTCTGGATCATGAGCCGCACGGACGACGTCATCAACGTGGCCGGCCACCGCATCTCCACCGGCGAGATCGAAGAGGTGCTGGCGAGCCATCCCGACGTGGCCGAATGCGCGGTGTTCGGCATTCGGGACGACATGAAGGGGCAGGTTCCGCTGGGCCTGTTCGTCCTCAAGAACGGCGTGCGCCGGGAGCCGGAGGAAGCGGCTGCGGAGCTGGTGCAGCTGGTGCGCGACGAGATAGGCCCGGTGGCGTTCTTCAAACTGGTGGTGGCCGTACCGCGGTTGCCGAAGACGCGCTCAGGCAAGATCCTGCGCCGGGTGATGGCGCAGATGGTCGATGGCGAGGAGTGGAAGACGCCGCCGACGATTGACGATCCGGCTATCCTCGACGAGTTGCTGGAAGTACTGGGGGCCTCCGGAGTCGGACGCTGGGCGTGAGCCCGGCGCTTGCGGCGGCCGATACGCATTGTTGACGGAAAGATGCAGATGACGGTCGAAATCGTTTCCATGGGCCCGGCGGTGACCTTGTCCGAACGCTTGTTCGAACAGATCCGCGGGGCGATCGAGCGCGGCGACATCGCCGCCGGTTCGAAGATCAGTGAGCCGGAGTTGGCGCGGCGCTTTGGCGTGAGCCGAGGCCCGCTGCGTGAGGCGATTGGCCGCCTCGAAGCCTGTGGCCTTGTGGAGCGTCGGGCGAACGTGGGGGCGCGCGTGGTGACTCTGTCCAGCGAAGGATTGCTGGAGATATTCCAGGTGCGCGAGGCGCTGGAGAGCATGGCTGCGAGGTTGGCCGCGGAGCACATGACCGATGAGGAGATCGCCGCGCTGCGGGGGCTGCTCGACCAGCACGGCAGGCAGATCGATGAGGACAGCGGCCAGGCCTATTTCCAGAAGGTCGGCGATCTCGACTTCCACTACCGGATCGTGCAGGGCAGCCGCAACAGCCAGCTCATCAAGCTGCTCTGCAACGACCTCTATCACCTGATGCGCCTGTACCGCTATCAGTTCGGCATGCAGAGCCGGCGCGCGCCGCGTGCCTTCGTCGAACATCGAATGATCGTGGACGCGATCGAGCAGCGCGACGGTGAAATGGCCGAACTGCTCATGCGCCACCACATCCGGACTTCGCGGGAGAACGTGAAGTCCATGCTGACCGCCCGTGCCTCCTGAAGGTGGCCGGCGGAGCATCCAAACAGTGACAAGGAGTCAAGTCAGTGAGTAAGAACACCACCCCGGGAGCGAAATTTCGCAGCGCCGTCGAGCGCGCCAATCCCCTGCAATGCATCGGCGCGATCAACGCCTACCATGCACGCCTGGCCGCCAGTTGCGGCTACGAGGCACTGTACATTTCCGGCGGCGGCGTCGCGGCCGGTTCCTGCGGCATTCCCGACCTGGGCATCACCACGGCCGAGGACGTGCTGACCGACGTGCGCCGCATCACCGACGTGGTCGATCTGCCGGTGTTGGTGGACATCGACACGGGCTGGGGCGGGGCGTTCAACATCGCGCGCGCCATCCGTTCCATGGAGAAGTTCGGCGCTGCCGCGGTGCACCTCGAGGATCAGGTGCAGCAGAAACGCTGCGGGCACCGCCCGAACAAGGCGATCGTGCCGCAGGCCGAAATGGTCGATCGCATCAAGGCGGCGGTCGATGCCCGCCGCAGCGACGATTTCGTGGTCATGGCCCGCACCGACGCGCTCGCAGTCGAGGGCATGGATGCGGCGCTCGAGCGCGCGGTGGCCTGTGTCGAAGCCGGCGCGGACATGCTGTTCCCTGAGGCGGTGACTTCGCTGGAGCAGTACCGTGCCTTCGTCGAGGCGGTAAAGGTGCCGGTGCTGGCCAACATCACCGAGTTCGGTTCCACGCCGATGTTCACGCTCGACGAGCTGCGCTCGGTGGGCGTCAGCATCGCGCTGTACCCGCTGTCGGCCTTCCGTGCCGCCAATGCGGCGGCGCTCAAGGTCTACCAGACCATCATCGCCGAGGGCACCCAGCGCAACGTGCTCGACACGATGCAGACGCGCGAGGACCTGTATCGCTACCTCGGCTACCACGATTTCGAACAGACACTGGACCGGCTTTTTTCCGAAGGCCGCGGTTGAACCGCGGCATGGCAACGGCTTAGCGCAGGAGGCGACCAATGACTGAAGCAAACGCACCCAAGGCGAAGAAATCGGTGGCCCTGTCGGGCACGGTCGCGGGCAACACCGCGATCTGCACCGTCGGCCACAGCGGCAACGATCTACATTACCGCGGCTACGACATTCTCGATTTTGCCGAGCAGGCCGAGTTCGAGGAAATCGCGTATCTGCTGATCTACGGCGAATTGCCGAACGCGGCGCAACTGGCCGCCTACAAACGCCGGCTGCGCTCCTACCGGGGGCTGCCGCACGCATTGCGCACGGCGCTTGAGGCGCTGCCGGCCTCGTCGCATCCGATGGACGTGATGCGCACCGCCAGCTCCGTGCTCGGCTGCTGTCTGCCGGAGAAGGACGATCATCCGGTGGCCGAGGCGCGCCTGATTCTGGACCGTCTCATGGTCGGGCTGGGCTCGGCGCTGCTGTACTGGTACCACTTCGCCTTCAACGGCCGGCGCATCGATGTCGAGACCGATGACGACTCGCTCGGCGGACACTTCCTGCACCTGCTGCACGGCGAGACTCCGCCGCAGAGCTGGGTGCGCGCCATGCACACCTCGCTGATCCTGTACGCCGAGCACGAGTTCAACGCATCGACCTTCACCTCGCGCGTCATCGCCGGCACCGCGTCCGACTTGTACTCGGCGATCACCGGCGCGATCGGCGCGTTGCGCGGACCCAAGCACGGCGGCGCCAACGAGGTCGCCCTGCGCATCCAGACTCGCTATTCCAGTCCGGACGAGGCCGAAGCGGATATCCGCGAACGCCTGGCGCGCAAGGAGATCGTGATCGGTTTCGGCCATCCGGTGTACACCGTGTCCGACCCGCGCAACGAGGTCATCAAGAAGGTGGCGCTGCAGCTCTCCGAGGAGAACGGCGATCGCCTGCTGTTCGACGTCGCCGAGCGTTTGGAGCAGGTCATGTGGGAGAGCAAGAAGATGTTCCCCAACCTCGACTGGTTCTCCGCCGTGTCCTACAGCCAGATGGGCGTGCCGACCGACATGTTCACGCCGCTGTTCGTGATCGCCCGCACCGCCGGTTGGGGTGCGCACATCATTGAACAGCGCCAGGACGGCAAGATCATCCGGCCGTCGGCGAACTACGTCGGCTCCGAAGACCGGCCCTATCCGCCGCTGTCGGCCCGCTGAAATCCGAACTTCTTTCTCAATTCAGAGGTATGCAATGAGCAATGCCGCCGTACTGGACGCCAGCCGTCCGGAATTCGATCAGGTCATCCAGGCCATCGCCGACTATGCGCTCGATTACGACGTCACGCGTTCCGACGAGGCCATGCAGACCGCCCGCTACTGCTGGATGGATACCATCGGCTGCGGGCTTTACGCCCTCAACTATCCCGCCTGCACCAAGATGCTCGGTCCGGTCGTGCCCGGTGCCGGCATGTCCGGCGGCGCCCGTGTGCCCGGTACGTCCTACGAACTCGATCCGGTGCGCGCGGCCTGGAACATCGGCGCCATCATCCGTTGGCTGGACTTCAACGACACCTGGCTGGCCGCCGAGTGGGGACATCCCTCGGACAACCTCGGGGCGATCTTCGCCCTGGCCGACTACCAGTCGCGCCAGGCGCGCGGCCGCGGCGAAGCGCCGCTGACCATGCGCGACGTGCTCACAGGCATGATCAAGGCGCATGAGATCCAGGGCGTGATCGCGCTGGAGAACAGCTTCAACCGCGTCGGGCTCGACCACGTCATGCTGGTACGCATCGCCTCCACCGCGGTCACTGCCGCGATGCTCGGCGGTACGCGCGAAGAGGTGCTGAACGCCGTGTCGCACGCCTGGATCGACGGTTCCTCGTTGCGCACTTACCGGCATGCGCCGAACACCGGCTCGCGCAAGTCCTGGGCGGCGGGCGACGCGTCCTCGCGCGGCCTGTTCCTGGCGCTGATGGCGCTGCGCGGCGAGATGGGGTATCCCTCCGCGGTCACCGCCAAGACCTGGGGCTTCCAGGACGTGCTGTTCAAGGGCCGCGAGCTGAGCTTCGGCCAGGGCTACGGCACCTACGTGATGGAGAACGTGCTGTTCAAGATCTCCTTCCCGGCCGAATTCCACGCGCAGACCGCGGTGGAAGCGGCGCTCAAGCTGCACGGAGCCGTACGCGACCGTCTCGACGACGTCGAGCGCGTGGTGATCAAGACCCAGGAGTCGGGCGACCGCATCATCAACAAGACCGGTCCGCTGGACAATCCCGCCGACCGCGACCACTGCATCCAGTACATGGTCGCCGTGCCGCTGATCTTCGGACGTCTGACCGCCGAGGACTACGAGGACGCCGTCGCCCTTGATCCGCGCATCGACGCGCTGCGGGCCAAGATGGAGTGCGTCGAGGAACCACGCTTCACGCGCGAGTACCTCGAGGCCGACAAGCGCGCCATCGGCAACTCCGTGCAGGTGTTTTTCCGTGACGGCAGCAGCACCGAGGAGGTGTCGATCGACTACCCGGTCGGTCACCGCCGCCGCCGCGAGGAAGGCATCCCGCTGCTCAAGGCCAAGTTCGAGACCAACCTGCGCGGCAAGGTCTCGAAGAAGAAGGCGGATGCGGTGCTGGATGTCTGCGCCGACCACGAACGCTTCCTGCAGACGCCTGTCGACGACCTCATGAGTCTGCTGACGGCCTGAGGCGGAAGCGACCGGATGGAAGACCCCCGTCGCTTGGCGGCGGGGATCGGTCCACGGATGGACCACCTCAACTGCTGCGAGTGTCCGAGTGTTGCGGGCATTCGGCGGTGGTTTTCTCAATGGGGTGAAGCGGAAGCGTTCTCGATCGTCTTGCGGGCGGCAAGCTTCAGCCAAGCAGCCGGTTCACCCCTTATCGCTGTTCGAGGTAGCGGCGCGTCAGTTCCAGAAAACGAGGCGTCGGGCCGATGTTCTCGTAAACCGGGTCCCCGGATTCGTCCTCACCGATGGCTTTAGGGCCGGGAACATAAGGCATCGCCTCTTCGACTTCGAGTAAGGCGGCCTGCAGCAGTTCGCGGGCCAGGGTTTCGACGTCTCGGCCAGGATAAATTTCTGCAAGGGCGTGCAATTTGGCGTGGTCCGCTCCCGTTAGCGGCAACTGCAGTACACAGTCGGGCCGATGTTCTCCGGCATGCGATTGCCACGATTCGATCAGTTGTCTTACCTTCACCGTGCCTCCTCAGCCGTGTGCTGGTTTGCGCCTACATCAGAGGAGTCTAGAACCTGGCCGGAACGGATGCTCAGACGCTTTTCCACCAACGGTTGGCATAATCCACGGCAGAATCGCCGACGGGCATCGGCTCGAACCCGTATGCCTCGAAGAATCCCGTGGCGTCGTTCTGCGCCTTGACTAGCAGGCCGTCCAAACCATGTGCGAGGACCGCGTCGACTGCGGCGGACACCAGCCGGCTACCGATGCCACGGCCCTGCAGTTGCGGTTTGACATAAAGTCCGTGTAGCAGCAGGCCCTTGCGCCCGGTGGACAACTCACCGTCTGCGGCCGTTTCTAGGGCGGCCAGTCCGTTTATCTCTCCGTCCGCACCGACCGCCAGCAGAATTTCCATGAACTCCAGGTCGTGCCGGCCATAGAGATAGCTGCCCAATGCGAGGCGTTTGACGCGCTGCGGCAGATTCCAGCGCATTACGCATGCCTCGATGATGGCATCGATCGCTTCGAGGTCGGTAGCATTCGCTGCACGGATCGTGACGTCTTCGTTTCGCATGGGACCCTGGTTTGCTACTCGTTTTGGCAGAGTTTCGCGAAGCTGCCGCCGGTCAAGCGGCGCAGGTCTTCGGCAGCCAGTTCGATTTCCAGCCCCCGGCGGCCTGCGCTGACGAATATCGTCGGGTAGTCGCGGGCGGACGAGTCTATGTAGGTCGGCAGACGCTTTTTCTGTCCTAGCGGGCTGACGCCTCCGAGTACGTAGCCGGTTGAGCGTTCGACCGTGCCCTTTTCCGCCATGACGGCTTTCTTCGCACCGCCGGCCTTGGCCACGAGCTTCATACTCAGCATATGGGGCACGGGCAGTACCGCGACGGCGAGTTTCCCCCCGAAGTCTACGACCAGCGTCTTGAACACGCGTTTCTCATCCAGGCCCAGCGCTTCCACGGCCTCGGTGCCATAGGCGGAGCAGTCGGGATCGTGGTCGTAGCTATGTACGGTGTGTGCTACGCCCTGTCGTCGGGCGAGTTCGATGGCCGGTGTCATGCTGATGAGGATGGTTGGGAGCGAGTGGGCAGTATAGGCGCCCCGCTTGGCGGGGCGCTGTTATGGTCCGGGGCGGATGCTCAGTGTGTCAGCGGTGGTGCGTATTCGTACCGCACATGATCATTTTCCGGGAGAGGCTGAACCCCTGCAGCCTGCAGTTTTTCCACAAGCTCGCCAGTTCAATCCTCCGGTTTGGGGTGGGGCGGAGCCTCGTCGTCGAAGGCGTGCGGCGGTTGACGGAAGTCGTCGTGCGCCTCATAGCAGGCTTCCTGCAGCAGGCTGGCAAGATCGATCGCGCCGTTGGTCATGTCGATGGTGCGTTCGTTGATCGCGTGATAAAGCTTGTCCGCTGTCTTGATGTCCATCTCGATGACGATGTGTTCGTCGTCGCGGCGGTGAACTTTCATAAAGTTCTCCTTAGCGTGTGCGGGTGTCCAGGCAGGATTGCCGATGCCCGGTAATGAGTATGGACCATGCTCACGCTTCGGTGTTCCGCCCGCGGCCCTCGCGCTGCGATTTCTCGTGGGCGCGGGGATTGGCGTTCAGAGCGGCAGGCACCTGGCGAGAAAGTCGCGGTTCATCGCGCTGTGCGGTTTCAGGGCCAGACGCTCGTTGGCCATTGCGCGCGCGACGCCGGATTGACCGCCGCGCAGCGCGGCTTCGGTCAGGGTCCAGTCGATGACGTCGCGCTGCGCATTGCTGCCGCCGAACGCGTTGGCGACGAAGCGCGCCGAATGCAGGTGGCGCACCGCGCTTGCGTAGTCGCCGTGCCAGAAGGCGCTGAAGCCGGCGACCAGCGGTAGGCCGATTTTTTTGGCCCAGACAGCGGTTTCGCTGGTATTGGCGGCCTGTTCGAATGCCGCTGTGGTGGCCGCGACGCGCTCGTCTTGCCCGGCACCGAGATAGGCCATGACGGCGTGCCAGTCGTTGTACGGATAGAGTTTGCGGTCGGCCACGCGGTTCCAGCCGTCGGCGACCTCGGTCCAGCGTGCGCCGACGTCCTGATCCGCGAGATGCATACGCCATAGCAGCGCGGAGGCGTCGACGAGGTTCAGGGCGACGTCGCCCAGGTTCGGCTGTACGCGTTGGTCGTAGATCTCTAGGGCCTTGTCGAATTGGCCGAGATCCATGTGGTAGAGCGCCTTGTGCCACCAGTTGTGCACCTTGAAGAAATTGTCCGCTCCGGACCAGTGGGGTTCGCGTTCGCTCATCCAGCCGATGCCGTCCTGTACGCGGCCCTGCATTTCCATGAGATGGGCGACGGCGTGGTGTGCCCAGCAATCGAGCGGCTGCAGGTCGAGTGCTTCGCGGCCCTTGTCTTCGGCTCGGCCGTAGTCGCCGGTTTCCTCCAGGCCGAAGGAATACATGCCGAGCATGATCGGGTAGCCCGGAATGTCGCTGGACCACTGCGGGAGCGCGCGGGCGATGCGGTCGCGCAGGTTGCGCGAGTTGCCGCGATAGAAGTCCATGAGATGCCCGGATTGGAGGGCCAGCAGGTCGTGCGGGTAGCGCATGTTGTGATGGTCGAGCGCTTCCGCGGCCGCGTTCCAGTTGCCTTGCTGCAACAGGTCCAGCGCGTGGATGTGGGAGGCTTCGCGTGCGTCGCAGGGCATGCCGCGCACCTGCTCCAAAATGCGGTCCGCTTCCGCGGTGGCCGCCGGTTCCGTCGCCAGGGCGTAGATATGGGCCTTGAGCAGATGTGCCATGACGAATCCAGGCGCGGTGGCAATGGCCTGCTCGGTCAGACCGAGCGGGTCGCCGCGATAGATGTTGAAAGCCTCGAAGGCCTGGTCGTACAGCTCTGCGGCCTGCGGATCGGCTCCGGAGACGGCATTACCCTGGCGATCGGTTGTCATCTTGTTCCCTCTTGAAGGATTGAGTCGATGGCGGTGGCCTCGCGGCGCGGCCGATTCCTCTCTACATCTTCCCTTTCCACGGCACGAGCAGCGTCTCCAGTTTTCGCATCATCAGATCGAATGCGAATGCCATGACGCCGATGACGACGATGCCCATGATGACCACGTCTGTGCGCAGGAAGTTGGAAGCTTTGAGCACCATCTGCCCGAGACCGGTGTTGGCGGCGACCATTTCCGCGGCGACCAGAGTCGTCCAGCCGAAGCCGATCGCGATGCGCATGCCCGTGATGATCTCCGGCATGGAGCCACGCAGGATGACGTGGCGCAGCACCTGCCAGCGGCTCGCGCCGAGCGAGAACGCCGCGTTGATTTGTTCGACCGGTACCGAACGCACGCCGGCTTTGGTTGCGATGACCAACGGGGCGAAGCAGGCCAGATAGATGAGGGTGATTTTGGCCGTCTCGCCGATGCCCAGCCAGATGATGACCAGAGGCAGGTACGCCAGTGGTGGCAGAGGGCGGTAGAACTCGATGAGCGGGTCGAAGATGCCGTTGGCGATGCGCGAGGTGCCCATGGCGAGGCCAACCGGCACCGCCGTCAGGATGGCGAGCAGGAAGGCGCCGAAAACACGTGCCAGACTGACGGTGGTGTTTTCGATCAGCGTGGGCTGTCCGGGAACGCCGCCCATCAGGCTATGTTTGAAGGCTGCGAATACCGCTGCCGGCGAGGGCAGGAACAGTGGCTTGATCCACCCAAGGGACGTCGATATCCACCATAGCAGCAGCATGGCGGCGACCGTCGCCGTGCTGATGAAGAACGTCTCCCGGCCCTGCGGGGCAAACGGGCGATACTGCTGGCGTCTGCGGGCTTGCCGGGTGCGGGTGGTGTTGTCGCTGGCGGTTTGCATTGTGGTTCCCATCAGTGCTCTCCTGCGGATATGCTGCGCACGACGTCCAGTACCTCTTCCCGCATGCGGATGAATTCGGCTGACGATTTCACCTTGCGGGCGTCGCGGCGGTCCATGAACTGGCTGGAGAACGTGGGCGCGTATTCGTGCGCGATGCGCCCTGGCGAAGGCGCCATGACGATGAGACGGGTGGCCAGGAACAACGCTTCTTCGACGTCGTGGGTGATGAAGAAGAACAGTCGGTCGCTTGCGTGCCAGAGATCGAGCAGCAGCTCCTGTATCGATTCGCGGGTGAAGGCGTCCAATGCGCCCAGCGGCTCGTCGAGCAGCATCACCTCCGGGGAAGCGGTGATCGCGCGAGCTACGCCGACGCGTTGCTGCATGCCGCCCGATAGTTCGTAGACGGGGCGGTTGGCCGCCTTCGCCAGGCCCACACGGCGCAGCGTTTCCTTGGCGATGGGGCGTCTTTCATGCAGTGGGATGCCTTGCAGCATCAGACCGAATTCGACATTTTCGAGGACCGACAACCAGGGCATCAGAGCGTGTTTCTGGAACACTACGCCGCGCTCGCGTCCGGGGCCGATCACCGGCTCTCCGCCCAATGCGATCGTGCCCCGGGTCGGAGGGATGAAGCCGGCGATGGCGTTGAGCAGGGTCGTCTTGCCGCAGCCAGATGCGCCGAGCGCCACGACGAATTCTCCAACCCCGATATGAAGGTCGACGTCCTGTAACGCAACCGTGGGCGGGGCCTTTGGGGAGGTGTATTCGATCGTCAGATGATCGATGTCCAGCATGCGCGGCTCCTGAGCGTATGGACTGGTAACGGGTAAGGTCGAGCGAACGTTGATCTCACGCGTGACGGACTCCCGTGTGCGGCTCGCGTTTCAAACTTTGTCGGCTGCGTCGCCGGCGCCGTGCGACTCCGCGCCCGCGCGGCTGCATCCTCGCGCCCCCGCACGGTTTCGCGCGTTCACTGGGCCAAGGCTTTGTCCACCCACTCCGTGGTGACCGCGGCGGAATACTTGGCGTCCGACCCAGGCTGGCCCAGTTGGCCGATTTCCGAGAGGAACTTGGCGCTGATGGCCATGCTCTTGCCGGCGTTGGCTCCCAGCCAGGTCGTGGAAACCTGCTGCTTGAGGTCGGGGAAGATGTAGCCCTTCAAAATCCCCGGCACGTCCTTCGGATTGGCGCCGTTGAGTTTGACGATTTTGGACACCATTGCCGAACCGGGCGTCCAGGCGCCGGGGTTGTCATTGTACTTCGCATAGTACTCGCCGAGCACCTTGACGAAGGCGGTCATGAACTGCGGATGCTTGGCGGCCCAGTTCTTGTCCACCGCGAGCCCGTCATAGGTGCAGATGCCGGATTTCTCGCAGATCTGTCCCGAGGTGATCATGACCTTGCCGGTACGTTTGATGCGGCTCAGGGCCGGGTCCCATACGAAGGCGGCGTCGATGTCGCCTCGCGTCCAGCCGGCGACGATGGCGTCGGGCTGCATGTCCAGAACCCTGGCCTGCACGCCCCATTGCTTCAGCGCGTAATAGAGGTCGAGATCGGACGTCGAGCCGACCGGTACGCCGATGGGTTTGCCGGCAAGATCCTTGGGTGACGCGATCCCGGCGCCGTTGCGCACGACGAGTTCCTCGTTGGAGCCGATGCCTTCGAGTATCCAGAACAGCTGGACCGGCAGGCCGTTGGATACGGCGGCGGCAATCGGCACCGAACCGGCACTGGTTATCTGGATGGCTCCCGAAGCCAGGGCCTTGATCGCTTGTCCGCCGGAGCTGAATTGATGCCAGTGGATCGTGTAGCCGGTCGCCTTCTCGAAAGCGTGGTCGGCGATGGCGACTTTCCACGGATTCACCATCAGCTGATAGCCGATATCGACCACCTTGTCGCCGGCCAGGGCGGGCTGGCCGGCGAGGCCGGCCATGCAGATCGCGGCCAGGCCCGCATGCGTAGCAAGACGTAGCACACCGTATTGCTTCGGTGCAGAGTGGGAATCGGTGTTCAATTTCGCGTTTCGTCTGCCGAACATGGCGAGCATTTTGCCGAGTCCTCTCTTGCTGCGGTCGGGTGGTGCGTTGCTGGTGCGGTCTTCAGTTTTCATGCCCATACCTCTTTGGCTCGGTTCGTTGAACATCAGAGCGCGATGCGATCATTTGCACGGGTGGTCAGCTGCAGATGCTAAGCCAGGTCTTGGGTCCAGTTCGATGAAAATGATGAACCAGTTGGCGGCGTGGGAATGTGTTCGAGGAAGATGGATAAAGTGTAGCTGTATTTTAATTTTTATATTTAAATCAATGCATTGATTTCTATCTTCGCGATGTTGTAGAGGTCTGTTTAACGCTGGGGCGAATTCGACTGCAGAGCGTCTGCCGGGGGAGTCGGCAGCCATCGTAGAATCGATCGGGCGGCGTTTGGTGCCAGAGTCAGGAGTGGAGGGTTTTGGGGCGAAGGCCTGAGGTACGCACCATAGGGGTGCGCCCTTACAGCCACCAGGCACTCAGTCCGGAACCGATCAGGATTACGCCGATGAAGTGCTTGAAGTGCCTGGAGGGCAGTCGCTGAAAACCATGTTCGCCGAGACGGTTACCGAGATAGAACGGTGGCACCAGTAGCAGGGCGAGTGCGCAGAGTTCCGGAGTCAGGACGCCTTGAACGGCCAGTAAGCCGGCTGTGGCGACGAACAGAATCATGAAAAAGGCGAGCAGATGCGCGCGCAAGCGCGCTGGATCCTTTACCAGACCGTCGAAGTAATACAGGGCCGGCGGTCCGCCCAGGCCGGCGAAGGACATGAACGTTCCGCATGCAGCGCCGGCAAGCAGGGTCGGCGCCGCGCCGCCGCGATGCGTCCAGCGGATGCCCCAGGTGTGCAGGGCGGCGAGAGCCATAACAAGCAGACCGGTGATGCGGCGCAGTGTGTCGGGGTCGAACTGGGCGACGACATGGGTACAGAGGATGTCGAAACCGACGGCCAGAACGGCCAGACCGAGGATCGGCGGCCAGTGAATCTGTCCGCGCCAGGCGGCGGAGCCCTGCCGGGAGGTGAAGGCGTGGATGAGTACGATGAGCGCGACCGAGGCGTGCGGACCAAGCAGCAGACCAAAGAACGGCGCCATGACCAGCGCTGCGCCGAAACCGGACAGACCCTTGATCAGCCCGGCGGCGAGACTGACCAGTGCGAGCGCGAGTAGCGTCGTGGCGTTGGGAAGCAGGGCGTGCGCCATCGCCTTCAGGCGGAGCGGGCGGCGGAGAAGGGCGCGAAGGCCTGGCAGGTCGGCATCAGTTCCAGGTAATTTACGTTGACGTGCGCGGGCAGGGCGATCAGGCAGCCGACGATCTGCGCGATGTCTTCCGCGGTGAGCGGTTCGGTGCTGCGATAGACGTCGTCGGTCTTGCCGATGTCGCCCTTGCAGCGCGTGACCGAGAATCCGGTGCCGCCGCATAGGCCGGGCTCGATGCAGTTCACGCGGATGCGGCTGCCGACCAGGTCGGCGCGCAGGTTCAGACTGACCTGGTGCGCGAAGGCTTTGCTGGCGCCGTACATCTGGCTGCCGGGATAGGGATAGCTGCTGGCGATTGAGCCGAGGTTGATGATGTAGCCGCAGTCTCGTTCGACCATGCCGGGCAGCACGGCGTGAGTGCAGTAGAGCAGGCCCTTGACGTTGGTGTTGACCATGGCTTCCCAGTCGTCGGGCGCGACGTGTTGGGCGGGTTCCAGACCGGGCGCCAGGCCGGCGTTGTTGATCAGTAAGTCGGTCGGGCCGACGCTGTGCTCGATTCCGGCGATGACGTCTGCGACGGCGTCGCGCCGCCTGACATCCATCTGGCGCATGACGATTTTGCCGTCCACTTAGGCTGCCAATTGTTCGAGCCGCTCGCGGCGGCGGCCGAGCGCTACCACGATGTGCCCGGCGGCAGCGAGTTGCAGGGCGATGGCACGCCCGAATCCGGCGGTTGCGTCGGTCACCAGAACATTCATCGCCTCAGTCCAACGTGCCGAGCACGTCACGCAGCGTTGTGATCATGCGGTCGACGTCTTCGCGCTCGAAGATCATCGACGGCGCGAGAATAGCGGTGTCGCCGGTGGCCTTGAGGTGCAGTCCTTGTTCGAACAGGCGTTTCTGCAGCAGGTGGCCGCGCCTCCCGGGCTTGCCGTCGGAGCGGACCTCGACGCCGGCGAGCAGGCCGTAGCCGCGCACGTCGAACACCATCGGCAGGTCGCCCAGCGTGCTCAGCTGCTCCAGGAAATAGGGCGAGAGTCTGCGGCCGCGAGTGAACAGGTCTTCGTCGGCGTAGATATCCTGCGTGGCCAGGGCGGCGGCGCACGCCACCGGATGACCGGACCAGGTGTAGCCGTGAAAGAACTCGATGGCGCCTTCCGGGGCGGACTCGACGATGCTGCGGTAGACCTCGTCGGAGACGGCGACGGCGGCCATCGGGATCGCGCCGTTGGTGAGCGCCTTGGCCATGGTGACGATGTCGGGGACGACGCTGAAGCTTTGCGCGGCGAAGGCTTCACCGGTGCGTCCGAAGCCGGTGATGACCTCGTCGAACACCAGCAGGATGCCGTGTGCGCTGCACAGTTCACGCAGGCGCTCGAGGTAGCCGGCCGGCGGCACCAGGGTGCCGGTCGAGCCGGCGATCGGCTCGACCACGCAAGCGGCGATGTTCTCGGCACCGTGGAGTTGGATAAGGCGCAGCAGGTCGTCGGCCAGTTCGGCGCCGACCGTAGGCTGGCCCAGCTGCATGCGCTGCTCGGGCAGCCAGGTGTGGCGCATGTGCGCGACGCCGGACACCAGGCTGCCGAAGCTGCGGCGGTTGTTGACGATGCCGGACAGTGCGGTGCCGCCGAGATTCACGCCGTGATAGGCGCGTTCGCGCGACACGAACATCGTGCGCGAGTGCTCCTTGCGCGCGCGCTGGTAGGCGATGCTCACCTTCATCGCGGTGTCGACCGCTTCCGAGCCTGAGCTGACGAAGAAGACATGGTTCAGCGGCTCGGGCAGCATGGCGGTTAGGCGTTCGGCGAGCGCGAAGGAGCCGGTGTGCGCGCGGGTGAAGCTGGGGCAGAAATCCAGCTGCAGCAGCTGCGCGTAGACGGCCTCGGCGATTTCCTTGCGGCCGTGGCCGGCCGGGGTGGTGAACAGGCCGGAGCTGGCGTCCAGGATCGGCTTGCCGTTCGCGTCGTAGTAGTACTGGCGCGCGGCGGAGGCGAACAGCTTCGGATCGGCGAGGAAGTCGCGGTTCGGCGTGAAGGGCAGCCACTGCTGCGTGCCGAGCGGGGCTGAAACGTTGCTGTCGATCGGGTGTACGGCGCTCATGACGACCTCCTTGACGTGATTGCCGAGCATGCTCGCAGACGATCTGGACTCATGCATAATGCCAGTTCGAACAATCCGTGAGGCCAGAGCGTGGAGAAGACCGGACGTTCCGAACGCGCGGCGCCGCATGCGCTTTTCTGGCAGCAGCTACTGCCGGAACTGCGCCACGACGGCGCCACGCTGCAGAGCCAGCTGCGCGCCGCGATCGTCGGCGCCATCCTCAACGGCGCGTTGCGCTCCGGCGTGCGCCTGCCTTCCAGCCGCGAGCTGGCCGCCATGCTCAAGGTCGCGCGCAACACCGTGGTGCTGACGCTGGAGCAGCTGGTCTTCGACGGCTACCTGGTCGCCAAGCCGCGCAGCGGCTATTTCGTCGCCGCGCGCGAAGACGCTGCGCCGCGTTTCGAAGCGCCGGCGGCGGAACGCGCCGGGCAGGATGCGCCGGACTGGCCCTCGCGTCTGCTGGATACCGCGCTCGCAGGCAAGTGGTTGCACAAGACGCCGGACTGGCAGCGCTATCGCTATACCTTCGTATACGGGCAGTTCGATCCGAAATTCTTTCCGGTCGCCGAATGGCGCGAGTGCAGCCGGCTCGCGTTGAGCGTGGGGCAGATTCACGGCTGGGCGTCGGATGCCGTGGAGCAGGACGACGAAGTACTGGTCGAACAGCTGATCCGCCGCGTGCTGCCGCGGCGCGGCATCGCCGCCAAGCCGGCGCAGATTCTGCTTACCGTGGGCGCACAGCAGGCCTTGTTCCTGCTCGCCGAGGCGTTGATCGCGCGCGGCATGGCCGTGGGTTTCGAGGAGCCCGGCTATATGGACGCTCGCAACATCTTCCTGCGCCGGCAGGCGCGGATCGTGCCCGCCGAGCTGGACGAGCAGGGTATGCGGCCGGATGCGCGCCTAGCCGAGTGCCAGTATCTCTATTGCACGCCCAGCCACCAGTGTCCGAGCGGCGTGACCATGGCTACCGCGCGGCGTCTGGAGCTGCTGCAGATGGCCGAACGGCACGACCGGGTGATCATCGAGGACGACTACGACGCGGAAACCCAGTATCAGGGGCAGCCGCTGCCGGCGCTCAAGGCCATCGACCGGAACGACCGCGTGATCTACGTCGGTAGCATGTCGAAGATCATCTCGCCCGGGTTGCGCATCGGTTACATCGTGGCCGACGAGCAGTTGATCGCCGCGTTGCGGAGCTTGCGGCGCCTCATGATCCGCCATCCTTCGTCCAACAATCAGCGCACCCTGGCGCTGTTCGTCGCGCAAGGGCACTACGA
Organism: Acidihalobacter sp.; assembly: GCF_037381185.1. NCBI lineage: Bacteria > Pseudomonadati > Pseudomonadota > Gammaproteobacteria > Chromatiales > Ectothiorhodospiraceae > Acidihalobacter > Acidihalobacter sp. Next base: position 30,375 of record NZ_JARRQY010000005.1, on the reverse strand, counting down.
CAAGCTGATCGTGCGTACCCGGCAGACCCTGGCCGAACGCGCACAGCGGCTGTCCGACGCGCTGGTCGAGCATTGGCCGGCGATCGAGTTCCGTCGCCCCGGGGGCGGTTCCGTGGTGTGGGCGAGGTTGCCCGAGGGGATCGACGGGCGGGGGCTGGCGGCCGCGGCGCTGGCCGAGGACGTACTGATCGAGAACGGCGATCCGTTCTTCTACCGCGACGATCAGGACGGTCGTTTCATCCGTTTCGGCTTTTCGTCCATCGAAATCGAACGCATCGAGCCGGGGATACGCATCCTGGCGCGTTTGGCGAAGGGGCTAGGTGGGCACTGAATCGGGTTCGGTGCCGTCAATCTGTCCCTGTTCTGCGCTGAGCGCCGAGCGGGTTCGCTCCTTCAGTCCGCTTCGTGCAGGCGTCCGAGCACGCGCTCGGCAACCTTGCCGCGCACCACCGCCTCGTCAGCGCCGGCGGCTTTGGCAGCGCGCAGGGCCTCACCCTCGACGTGGGGGCCGAAAACGAGAATACGAGCCGCGGGATAACGGATGCGTTCGGCGGCAAGCGTCTCCGCGGCATCAGGTTCGCCAAGATCGATGACGATCAGGTCGGGCGCTTCGTTCGCGTGTGGTCGCAACAGGTCGGCGCCGGCAGCTTGCCAGCGCGATCCCAGGCGCGTGCGTGTCATCAGATCCTTGCAATGCAGCCGGATGCGCATGGGCGGATCAGCGCATTGCCGCGAAGGCGCGGTGTGCCGAGGCAATGGTGGCCTCGATTTCGGCCTCGCCGTGTGCAGACGAGGCGAAACCGGCTTCGAAAGCCGAGGGCGCGAGGTTGACGCCTTCGTCGAGCATGCCGTGGAAGAACAGACGGAAGCGGTCAGCGTCGCAGGTCATGACGTCGGCGAAGCCGCGCACCGCCGGCGCCTCGGTGAAGAATAGCCCGAACATGGCGCCGACTTGGTTGGTGCGCAGGGCGATACCGGCCTCGGTCGCCGCCGCTTCCAAACCGCGCAGCAGGCGCGCGGTGGTTTCGGTCAGGCGTTCGTGGAAGCCGGGCGTAGAGATCAGTTCAAGGGTCTTGAGGCCGGCGGCCATTGCGAGTGGGTTGCCGGACAGCGTTCCCGCCTGATAGACGGGTCCGAGCGGCGCGAGCTGTTCCATGACCTCGCGCCGTCCGCCGAAGGCACCGACCGGCATGCCACCGCCGATGATTTTACCCAAGGTGGTCAGATCCGGGGTGACGCCGTAGAGAGCCTGTGCGCCGCCCAGGGCGACGCGAAATCCGGTCATGACCTCGTCGAGGATGAGCAGCGCACCGTATTCGTCGCACACCCGGCGCAAGCCCTCCAGAAAGCCGGGTTCGGGCGGCACGCAGTTCATGTTGCCGGCGACCGGCTCGACGATGATGCAGGCGATCTGTCCGCCGAGATGGGCGAAGGTGTCCTCTACCGCGGTCAGATCGTTGTAGGGCAGGGTGAGGGTGTGCTCGGCCAGTGCGGCGGGCACGCCGGGCGAGTTCGGCACGCCGAAGGTCAGTGCGCCGGAGCCGGCCTTGACCAGCAGCGAGTCGGCGTGGCCGTGGTAACAGCCCTCGAATTTGAGAATCTTGTCACGCCCTGTGTAGCCGCGGGCCAGGCGAATGGCGCTCATGGTCGCCTCGGTGCCGGAGTTGACCATGCGCACCATGTCCATGGAGGGCACGAGTTCGCATACGCGATCGGCCATCTGCGTTTCCAACTCGGTCGGCGCGCCGAAGGACAAGCCGCGTGCGGCTGCTTCCTGTACGGCGGCGATCACCTCTGGATGGGCGTGGCCGAGGATCATGGGGCCCCAGGAGCCGACGTAGTCGATGTAGGCGCGGCCGTCGCTGGCGTACAGGTAAGCGCCCTCGGCATGTTCGATGAAAAGCGGTTCGCCGCCGACGCTTTTGAACGCCCGGACGGGCGAGTTCACGCCGCCTGGTATATGTTGTTGGGCGCGTTCGAAGCGGGTGTGCGTGTTGCTCATGGGGGGGCTCCTGGTTGTGCAGGTGGGCAGTTTAGCAGTTCGGGTGGGGGTGTCGGGGCGTGATGGTTTGCTGTGTGCTTGAGCTGGAAGCGTGAATCAGTACGTGACCCCGCAGGTCATCCTTGGACTAGTGGGGTCGGTTTGGGGCGCGATTCGGGGTTTGGCGTTTCGCTTGAGGCCGCTTGGAAATCGCGCATTGTTCTGCGCTTTGGGGGTCGTTTCGTGCGCGATTCGGAGTGTGGAGTTTCGATCCGAATCGGTGACGCGCCCGAGCCGGTTTCTTTGAGTGCGCAAAGAAACCGGCGAAAGAAACGCACCCCACGGATCGCTTGTCCCTGACGGGCAACCTCGCGAACGCACGCCTGAACGGGGCCCGCAGCCATTCGCGTCCTGCGAAGGGCTGCTTGGCCGGCGTCCTGCCGGCCATCCCCGCCCAGGCGCACGCCCGCGAGGCAAGCGATCAGGGGGACCGAACGTCAAAACATGGCGAGTCCGACAGCGGAGTTTTTCTGAGTTGGCTGATTCGTAACTCGGTGGTTTGGGCGCGTTCTATTCCCCAAACGTCAAGTCGCGCCCGAACTATTCTCGATGCGGCCATGGAAGAGTCGGATTTTTATATTAAAAATAAACCAGTTATATTCTTTCAAAATCAAAGAATAATCCTGAGTTACAAGCCTGGCACGCCAATGTCGGCTGCCATCGCCCGCACAATCTCCCCGGCAGCAATTTCCGGATCCTCCTCACCAAACACTCCGCTGATCACCGCAAGCATATCGACGCCGGTAGCCGCAACGATCGCGGCGTTGTCGGCATCGATGCCGCCGATCGCGCAAATCGGCAAGGCGAGCCGCGCGCGGGCTTCGCGCAACAGGTCGAGATCCGCACGTGCGGCCTCGGGTTTGGTCGGAGAGGGGAACACGCTGCCGAATGCGACATAGTCCGCGCCTCTTGCAGCTGCATCTTTGGCCAACTCCAGCCGGTTGTAGCAGGACACCCCGATCACCGCCTGTGCGCCAAGACGCGCGCGGGCGCTTTCCAGGTCGGTATCCTCGCGTCCGACATGCGCGCCGTCGGCGCCGCTGGCGGCGGCGAGTTCGACGTCGTCGTTAACGATCAGGCCGGCGCCGTGTTCATGACAGAGCTTCGCCAGGGCTCGCGCTTCGGCAAGACGCCTGGGGGCATCTGTGCTCTTGTCGCGGTACTGGATCCAGCGTGCGCCGCCGCGTAGGGCTGCCCTGACGCGTTCGAGCAGCCTATCGCCGGATGTCAGACGGCTATCGGTTACGGCATACAGGCCGTGCAAGGGTGGATGTGTCACGTGGAAGTGTCCCTGTCGCGGGCCCAGAACAGACGGTCGGGAATCAGCTGCCCAAGGCCGAGACGATGCGCTGCATTCAGAGCGTTCCAGGCGTAGCGTTGCGCTGCCCTGGCGGCTGCGGGAGGGGTTTCGCCCTGGGCGATGAACGTCGCCGCGGCCGCGGCAAGAGTGCAGCCGGAGCCGTGGAACTCGCCGGGCAGGCGCGGCCAGCTCGCCGTATCGCAGCCGCCGTGAGGACTATAGAGGCGGTTGACCACTTCGCCGCCCTCGGCGTGGCCGCCGGTGATGAGCACGTACTCGGCACCCAGTTCGCGCAGCGCGGCTCCGGAGGCGTCGCAGCCGTCGGCGCCGGGAGCCAGCGCCAGGGCTTCGGGCAGGTTGGGAGTGAGCAGGGTTGCCTGCGGCAGCAGCAGGCAGCGCAGGGCCTCGAGGGTATCGGGATCGCTCAGTTCGCCGCCGCCGCCGCCACGCAGCACCGGGTCGAGTACCACGGGCAGGCGCGGATAGTCGCGCAGAACGCCGTGCACCGCTTCTACGACGGAAGCAGTGCCGAGCATGCCGATTTTGACGGCGGCGACGGGCATGTCTTCCAGCACGGCGCGGGCCTGCTCCACGACCAGGCTCGGTGCGACCGATTCGAAGCGCTGCACCTTGGCGGTGTCCTGCACGGTGAGGGCGGTGACGACCGGGGCCGGGTGTCCGCCAAGGCTGAGTACGGCGGCGGTGTCAGCGGCCAGACCGGCACCGCCGCTGGGGTCGTTGCCGGCGAGGATGAGTACGATGGGAAGGTGTTGCGGGGGCATCTTAGGGGTTACGCGCATTGGACCAAGTGTGGAGAATAACGCCTCGACTGGGTTTGGTGTCAGGAGGTACGGGTGAAGAAGTACATGTGTGTGATTTGCGGGTATATCTACGACGAAGCCAAAGGGGTGCCCGAAGAAGGGATCGAGCCCGGTACGCGTTGGGAAGATGTGCCCCTGACCTGGACGTGCCCTGAATGCGGCGCGAGCAAGGAAGATTTCGAGATGGTCGAGATCTGAGCATGGAACAGGCAACGATCGATTTTCTCGCCGTGCAGGCCCATGCTGACCGCGTGCGTCTCAGCGGTGAGCTGGACGAGGCGCTGCGGGCGCTGGACGCCGAGATGACCGAGCTGGCCGAGGTGCTACAGGTCGAGTATGTCGGTCCCGGTGTAGGCATGCGGGATATGGGGGCGCAAGACGTATTCCGGCTGGCGGTGCGCCATCATGTCTGGGACGTGAGTGAAACCGGCTGGGGGCTGAAGGTCTGCGACGGTCTGCCGACTGGAGGCATGCGAGCGATGTGGCCGATTTACGGCGTTGCGCGACTGCGCAAGCAGCAGTTGGTGCAGGCGCTGCCGCAATTCTTCTCCGGCATGGCGGATGCCGTGTGCGAGGCTGGAAAGAACGAGACGCCGGCCGGACGGCGTGTGCTCGGTCTGGCGGCTGCCTTCGCCTAAGAGATCGTCGCCCCAGCGCGCGTCAGGCGCGCTGGGCTTCCCGGGATTCTTCTTCCGGGGTCTTGGCTGGTCCGCCGTGCAGGCTGATAATGGGCCAGCCGCGTTCGGTGGCGATCCTCGCCAGCGTTTCATCGGGGTCTACCGCGACCGGGTGGTCGACGCGCTCGAGCAAGGGTACGTCGTTGCGCGAATCGCTGTAGAACCAGCGTTCCCCGTCCAATCTCGGGTGTTCTTCCAGCCAGGCCTGCAGGCGTTGCACCTTGCCTTCCTGAAAGGCCGGAATGCCTTCGATTTGGGCTACGAAACGCTCGCCTTCACGCTTCGGTTCGGTGGCGATGAGGTTTTCGATGCCGAAAATGTCGGCGATCGGCCGGGTCACGAAGCTGTTGGTGGCGGTGATGATCATCAGGGTGTCCCCCGCCTCGCGGTGCTGTTGCACCAATGCCTGTGCTGCCTCGCCGATCAACGGACGGATCCGCTCTTCGAGATACTGCTCGCGCCAGGCCAACAGGGTTTCCAGCGTATTTTCGGCCAATGGGGTGAAGGAAAAACGCGAAAAGGCGTGGATGTCGAGGCGGCCAGCGAGATAATCGGCATGGAAGCGTGCATTGGTCTGGGCGTAGCTCACGGGTTCGACCGCGCCGATGTCCGCCAGAAAACCTCCCCATTCATAGTCGCTGTCGCCGCTCAGCAGCGTATGGTCGAGGTCGAAGAGGGCGAGTCCCATGGTGTTGTCTTCCCAGCCTGTGATGAATTGAGGGCTGATTTTAGCAGGATTGGGAATGCTATCCGATCGCCGTCCGCCGCTGCATGCGGCATTTGCCGAACCACGATGCTTGTGGAAGAATGAGACTTGTATGAACAGGCGTGCCAGGGGATTGCAAGTGATTGATTCAGACGGCTTTCGACCAAACGTAGGGATCATCCTTAGTAACTCCTATGGACGGGTGTTCTGGGGCAAGCGCATCGGTCAGCGAGCCTGGCAGTTTCCGCAGGGTGGCATTCGTCAGGAAGAGTCGGCGAAGGACGCGCTGTTTCGCGAACTGTGGGAGGAGACCGGACTGGAGTCGCGGCATGTCGCGGTGGTCGGGCGTACCCGTGGCTGGCTGCGCTATCGTTTGCCCAAGCGTTTGATCCGACGTCATTCCCGGCCTGTCTGCGTGGGGCAGAAGCAGGTCTGGTTCCTGTTGCGTCTGCAGGGCGACGATGAGTGCTTCAATCTGGAATGTACTCCTAAGCCCGAGTTCGACGGTTGGCGCTGGGTCGATTACTGGTTGCCGGCCGATGAGGTGGTCTCCTTCAAGCGACGGGTCTATCAGCGAGCCTTGAACGAATTGGCACCCCTGCACTTCGGAGCCGAAGAGGTCCGGAATCTGGAATCCGCGCGTCGTGTCTCCTGAGGGGCCTGCAGTCAAACCGGCGCCGGCCCCGCAGGCCTCGCCGCTGCTCAAGACGCTGCAGCGCATCGTCGAGGAGGTCGGCGCCGCGGACTCCATGAGCGATGCGCTCAGCGTACTGGTGGCCAGAGTGCGGGCTGCGCTCGAGGTCAACGTTTGCTCGGTGTATCTGGTTATGCCGGGCAGCGAGCGTCTGATGCTGATGGCGACCGAGGGCCTCAACCGCGCGGCGGTGGGCAAGGTGCGCCTGAGCTTCGAAGAGGGGCTGGTTGGTCTGGTCGCGCAGCGTGCCGAGCCGGTGAACCTGGACGATGCGCCGCTGCATCCGCGCTACAAGTATTTCTCCGAGACCGGCGAACAACGCTATCACGCCTTTCTCGGCGTTCCCATCATTCTTCAGCGGCGAGTGCTCGGCGTCCTGGTGGTGCAGCAGCGCGCGCGGCGCAGCTTTGGCGAGTCCGCCGTCGCTATGCTTTCGACGCTGTCGGTGCAGGTGGCCGCGGCCATCCGGCAGGCTGAACTCTCGGGCGAAACCCAGCGCCTGCTTCGCGGCGAGCTGCCTACCGACCTGATCATCCGTGGCCTGGGCGGTTCGCCGGGCGTGGCCATCGGTACGGCGCGCGTTGTCTACGCGCAGGCTGACCTGGAGAAGGTTCCGGACCGCAGTGCCGAGGATACCGCCGAGGAGATGATGGCCTTCGAGCGGGCGGTCGAGGCGGTGCGTGAGGAACTGGTTCAGATCCGCGAGCGCATGGTCGGTGTGTTGCCGGCCGAGGAACATACGCTGTTCGATGCCTACGCGATGATGTTGGCCAGCGACCATCTGATCGGCGGCACGCGGCAGCGTATCGAGGCGGGGGCCTGGGCCCCGGCGGCGCTGCGTGACACCGTGCGCCAGTACGCGCGCAGTTTCGAGGAGATGGATGACGCTTATCTGCGCGAGCGCGCTGCCGATATTCGTGATCTGGGCCGCCGCATCCTTTCACAGTTGTTGGCGCAGGAGCGCGGGGAGACAGCTTACGCGGAGAACACCGTGCTGATCGGCGACGACGTGTCGGCGACACAACTCGGAGAAGTGCCGCCCGAATGTCTGATCGGAGTGGTGTCGGCGAAGGGCTCCAGTTCATCGCATGTGGCGATACTGGCGCGCGCCCTGGGCATTCCGGCGGTGATGGGCGCGGAGAATCTGCCCGTGGGTCGTCTGGACGGGCGTGAAGTGGTCGTCGATGGCTATCTCGGCCGGCTGTTCGTGCAGCCGAGTCGTCAGGTACGGCGGGAGTTCGCGCGCCTGTCGCGTGAAGAGCACGAACTGGCCAAGGACCTCAGCGGTCTGGCTTCGAAGCCGGCTGTGACACTGGACGGTGTGAACATGCCGATCTACGTCAACAGTGGCCTGCTGGTCGATGTGGAGCCGGCGCTTAAGTCGGGCGCAGAAGGCGTGGGACTGTACCGCACCGAATTTCCCTACATGGTGCGCGACCGCTTTCCTTCGGAGGAGGAGCAGATCCCGACCTACCGGCAGATGCTGCAGGCCTTCCATCCGCGACCGGTGACGCTGCGCACCCTCGACATCGGTGGCGACAAGCCGCTGCCTTATTTTCCGGTGCACGAGGACAACCCGTTTCTGGGCTGGCGCGGTATCCGCATTACGCTCGATCATCCGGAGCTGTTCCTGACCCAGGTTCGCGCAATGCTGCGCGCCAGCGACGGGCTGGACAATCTGCGCATCCTGTTCCCCATGATCAGCAGCGTGGGCGAACTCGACGAGGCGATGGCCCTGCTGACCCGGGCGCGCGACGAACTGCTGGAAGAAGGCGTGATCGTGGGCATGCCGCAGCGCGGCGTCATGATCGAGGTGCCTTCCGCGGTCTACATGGCCGAGATCCTGGCGCGGCGGGTCGACTATCTGAGCGTCGGCACCAACGATCTGGTGCAGTACCTGCTGGCGGTGGATCGCAACAACACACGTGTCGCCTCACTGTATAACCCGCTGCATCCGGCGGTTCTGCTGGCCTTGCTGCAGGCCCGCGATGGCGCACGCCGCGCCGGCAAGCCGATCTACGTTTGCGGGGAAATGGCGGGCGATCCGGCGGCGGCGATCCTGTTGCTGGGCATGGGCTACGAGGCCTTGAGCGTGAGCGTTGCCGGGCTGACGAGAGTGAAGTGGGTGGTGCGCAGTTTCAGCCAGAAGCATGCCCGCGAGCTGCTGGAGCAGTCCCTCGAACTGGAGGATCCGCTGCGCGTGCGTGAACTGCTGGACAATGCGTTGGTGGAAGCAGGGCTGGGTGGGCTGGTCAGGCCCGGCAAGCACTGACGCCGGAATCTCAGGACAGCGGCATTTGCGCCTTGCCGGCAGCCGCGGCAGAGGCCGTGGGTGTGTCGAGCAGTTTCTCGATGCGTGCACGCAGCTGGGGTATGTCCAGATTGCCCAGCTTCTGGTAGACAATGTGTCCCTCGGCGTCGATGAGGAACGAGGTCGGGGTCAGGCGTACGTCGCCGAAGGCCTTGGAGATGTCCGCATTGTGGTCCAGCGCGATCGGATATGAAATGTCGCGTGCCTTGCGCATGGCTCGCACCTGCGCCGGCGGATCGTAATACATGGCGACACCGATCAGTTTGAAGCCCTGTGGCGCCAATTTCCTGTACAGCTTGCTGAGCTGGGGCATTTCCGCTACGCAGCCTGGACAGGTGGTGGCCCAGAAGTTGATCAGCACGGGGTGTCCGTGCAGCGACGCCAGATCCAGATGTTGACCGTCGAGCAGTGTCATGCGTACCGCGGGAGCATCGTTCGCGTTGCCCTGGCCACCGAACCACAGATAGGCGGCGGTGCCGAGCACGATGGCGGCGAATCCGGCAATCAACATGTCGCGTGCTTTCATAGGCGTATTTCGTGACAGGGAAAGGTGACTATCGGTGAGCTTAGCGCGTCGCGGGCGGATAAAAAACCGCTCGGGCAGTGGTTCTGAATGCCTTGTTCCCTACGCAATATCCGATTGGCCGATGTGGAATTACAGCGTGAACAGCAGCAGCGTGGCCAGACCAAGGAAGCTCGCATAGCCAATGACGTCGGTGAAGGTGGTGAGAATCACGCTGCCGGCGATGGCCGGGTCGATGCCGAAGCGGCGCAGCACCAGCGGGATACCGACGCCGACCATTGCGGCAACGGCCAGGTTGAGGAGCATGGCCAGGGCAATGATGCCACCGATTTCGTAGTTGCCGAACCAGATGATGGCAATGAGCGCTACGACGACCGCCCACAGCAGGCCGTTGAGTGCTCCGACGGCGATTTCCTTGTTGAATATCCAACGCAGATTGCCGCGGGCGACCTGTTCGAGGGCTAGGCCGCGCACGATGAGGGTAAGCGTCTGGCTGCCGGCGATGCCCCCCATGCTGGCGACGATGGGCATGAGCACGGCGAGTTCCACCGATTTCTCGATGGTGGCTTCGAACAGGCCGATGACCCCGGCAGCTAGGAAGGCGGTGGCGAGATTGATGCCGAGCCAGACCGCGCGGCGCTTCGAACTGAGGAATACCGGAGCGAAAATATCCTCGTCCTCGCTTAGGCCGGCGCGGCCCATGACCGAATGGTCCGCCTCTTCACGGATGACGTCGACCACGTCATCGATGGTGATGCGGCCGAGCAGCAGGCCGTTATCGTCGATCACGGCGGCGGATACCAGGTCGCGATCCTCGAACAGCTTGGCGACCTCACGGGCGGACGCGGTGGCGAGGATGGACTCCGCACCCTGGGTCATGACTTCGGCGACGGTGTGGTCCGGATCGTTGACCAGCAACTGCGACAGCGGTAGCAGGCCGAGATATTTGTCGTAGCGGTTGACGACGATGAGCGTGTCGGTGAAATTCGGCAGGGTGCCGCGCAGGCGCAGATAGCGCAGGACCACGTCGAGGGTGACGTCGGCGCGTACGGTCACGGTGTCCGTGTCCATCAGGCCGCCGGCGGTGTCCTCCGGGTAGGACAGCACCGCCTGCAGCCGCTGCAGGCGTTGTTTGTCCATGCCTTCCAGGGTTTCCTGGAGCACGGTTTCGGGTAGGTCCTGGATCAGGTCGGCGAGGTCGTCGACGTCGAGGCTTTCGGCAGCCTGGATCAACTCGTCGGCGTCCATGCCCCGAATCAGGCTCTGCCGTACTTCATCGCCGAGGTGGAGCAGGACTTCGCCGTCGTATTCGGGGTCGACCAGCTCCCAGACCAGTTCGCGCCGGGCGAGCGGCATGGATTCGAGCAGATGGGCGATCTCGGCCGGATGCAGCGCGTTCAGCAGCCGGCGGGCTTCCTGCATGGTGCCGGTCTGCAGGGTCTCGCCGATGAGTTCGAGATTGTTTGAGGTGCGTTGTTCCGGCGCCGCTTCAGCCATGGCTCTACTCGCTCGTCAGAAATCCGCTCGGTTCTGCTCCACACGCGGCCAGGAGGTCGTTCGATGCGCTGTTGCGAAGGCGCACACCAAGCTGTTCGGCAAGCCGGGTGTGATGGTCCGGGCTGTCTGTCTGCCGAATATCCTAGCCTGACGGGGAGAAGAGGGAGTGTATCAGGAAGCAGATCTGCTTGTGGCGGAGAATGCCGCCGGCGAGTTGGGCTGGACGGGCGCTTCGCGGCCGGTTCAGAGCAGCAGCTCGTCCAGCCCTCGATTGAGTTCTGCGAGCGCCTGCAGGCGTTCTTGGCGGTTGGGCAGGGTGCACAACTGCGCCGCGCGGGCGGAGATGATTCGGACGTCGCTGCGTGTGATGACGTATTTGATTTCGGCATGCCGGTTCGGCGGCACGCTGAATTCGCGCAGGCCAAGTCCCAGGAGCAGGCGAGTATAGGCGGGGTCGCCTGCCATTTCGCCGCACATGGCGACCGGAATGCCGGCTTTGTCGGCGCCATCGAGGGTGAGACGCACCAATTTGAGCACTGCGGGATGAAGCGGGTCGTAGAGGTCGTTGACCGCGTCGTCGGTACGGTCGATGGCGAGCGTGTATTGAATGAGGTCGTTGGTGCCTATTGAAAGAAAATCGAGCCGCCGGGCGAAATCCTCGGCGATGAGCGCGGCTGCAGGCACCTCAATCATGGCGCCGATCGGCATCGAAGGATCGTAATGGCGTCCTTCGCTGCTAAGTGCCTCGCGCTGTTCCGCGATCAGTTCGAGTGCGCGGTGCAGTTCCGACAGATCCGTGAGCATGGGCAGCATGAGCCGCACAGGGCCGTGCGAAGAGGCGCGCAGGATGGCGCGCAGTTGCGGCACGAACAGCGCCGGCTCGCGCAGGCTGAGGCGTATCGCGCGCAGGCCCATGGCCGGATTGGGCGTCTGTTCGCCGATGTCGACGGCGTCGCTGAGCTTGTCTCCGCCGAGATCCAGGGTGCGGATGGTCAGCACCTGGCCCTTGAGGCCGCGTACCGCGCGCCGGTAGATTTTGTACTGTTCCTCCTCGTCCGGCGGGTCGCGGCGGCCAATGAAAAGGAACTCCGTGCGATACAGGCCGACGCCGATTTCGCCCGCCTGGCGCACGGCGTTCAGGTCGGTGTCGAGTTCGATGTTGGCCTGCAGCGTTACATCGGCGCCGTCGGCAGTGACGGTTGGCAGCGTGCGCATGCTGCGTAGGCGCTCGTTGCGCGCGCGCTGCGCGCGCAGTTTCTGCCGGAAACGCCGGGTCAGGGCTTCGTCGGCATCGGCCAGCACCAACCCGGCTTCTCCGTCGATGATGACGCGTTCGGTGTCGTGCAGCAGGCGCCCGGCTGCATGTGTGCCCATCACGGCGGGAATGCCCAGACTGCGGGCGAGGATGGCGGTGTGTGAAAGCGGTCCGCCGTATTCGGTGACCAGGCCGCCGATACGGGCGTGCTGTAGTGCGACGACGTCGGAGGGAGACAGATCCTCGGCCACCACGATGCTGGTTCTCGGCGGCGCCGCGGGCGGGCGTTCGGCATCGTGCTGCAGAAGCCGCAGAATGCGGTCGACGACATGGGACACGTCGTCGCGGCGCGTGCGCAGATAGGGGTCGGCCATGGCGTCGAAAGTGGCGATCAGCTCGTCATGCTGAAGTTTGAGCGCCCATTCGGCGTTGCAGTGCTGTGCGCGAATGTGTTCCACGGGAACGCGGGACAGCAGATGGTCCTCGAGCATCAGCAGGTGCGTATCGATGAAGGCTCCGACTTCGGACGAGGAGTCTTCGGGAATCCGGGTCTTGAGTGCACGCAGTTCGGCGGCAGCGGTTTCGAGCGCAGCGCAGAAACGTTTGATTTCGGGTTCGATCGCTTCGACGGCGAGGGTGTGGCGGCGTATATCGGGGGCGGTGTAGTCGTAGCGGTGCACGCGGCCGATGGCGACGCCGCGTGATATGCCAATGCCGTTGAGCAGCAAGCTCATGGCCGCTTTCCCCTTCGCTGGACTGGAGGGATGCGGTTGCGTCCTCTTCCAGTGTCAGGCTCTAGTTTTCCGTCCCATAAATACCACGCCAACCCGTACTCCCGCAAAGACTCTCTCGGGCAGCGGCGCCTCAATCCGCGCTGGCGTAGCGGCCGTCTAGCTCTTAGGAATCCTCGCCGAAGCGCTGTGCGATGAGTTCGACCAGGGCGCTGAGAGCGTCCTCGGCGTCGGATCCATCGGCGTGGAGCTTGATGCTGCTGCCCTGGGCGGCAGCCAGCATCATGACGCCCATGATGCTCTTGCCGTTGACCTTCTGGCCGTTGCGTTCGACTTCGACGGCGGCCTCGTACTGTGAGGCGAGGTTGACGAAACGGGCCGCAGCGCGGGCGTGCAGGCCCAGGCGGTTGATGATGGTGACGTCGCGGCTGATGCTCATGGTCATCGATTCCTCGGCAGTCTAGTTGTGGCGCGACTGCTGGCAGTCGAGCACGCCGTCGTGCCCACCGCTCAGTGCTTTCGCACTGAGTGTTTCCAGGTCCAGGTTGGGGTAGTTGAGCACCCGCACCAGCATGGGCAGGTTCAGGCCCGCCAGGATGCGCACGTGCGGTAGCTGGTTCAGCCGGCAGGCGATGTTGCTCGGTGTGGAGCCGAACATGTCCGTGAGCACCAGTACGCCTTCGCCCCGGTCGAGTTGCTCGCACATGGCGAGGGCGTCCTCGTACAGCTTGTCGGGATTGGCCGACAGCGGCACGGAAAGCTGCGCGATGGGCAGCGGGTCGGTGCCCAGCATGCTGCGCGCGGTGTCCGCGAGGTCGCGGCCGATGTTGCCGTGGGTGATTAGCAGGAGGCTGACGGACATGGGGTGGGCAGACTACGCGTAAACAATTGCGGCGACAAGACTGCACGCCAGGCGCGGGTTCTCGGGGTAAATGAGGGGGCGTTCATTCCAGTTCCCGGTGGCGAATGGTGACGGAGGCGCCACGGTTGGCCCGCAGGTGCTCGCCGAGGCGCTGTACGAGATAGACGGAGCGGTGTTGCCCGCCCGTGCAGCCGATTGAAACGCTCAGATAGTTGCGGTTCTCCGCCTCGAAGCGGGGAATCCAGTTCTCCAGAAAACGGCGCAGATCGTCGTACATGTTTTCAACCATGGGGTGCGCTTCCAGGTATTCGCGCACGGCCGGATCGAGGCCGGTCTGGCTGCGTAGCCGCGGCTCCCAGTGTGGATTGGGCAGACAGCGGACATCGAATACGAAATCCGAATCGGTCGGTACGCCGTGTTTAAAACCGAAGGACTGGAATTGCAGCGACAGTGCGCCGGTATGATCGCGTCCGACACGCTCGCGAATCTGCGCGGTCAGCTGGTGGACGTTGCTGTGCGTGGTGTCGATGGTGAGGTCGGCATGCGCGGCGATTTCGCTGAGCAGCGACCGTTCGAGGTGGATGGCCTCGATCAGCGGCAGCCCCTTGCGCGACAGCGGGTGTTTGCGCCGGGTTTCGCTGAAGCGCTTGAGCAAGGTGTCGACTTCGGCTTGAAGATAGATGATCTCCAGTTCGACGCCCTGGTCGCGGATCTCGCGCACGATGCTGTCGAAGCGGCGCAGTTCCTCGACGCCGCTGCGTGCGTCGATGCCGACCGCTGCGGCGTCGTACAGTTTCAGGCGTGGCGTGAGCAACTGGGTCACGAAGGGCGATAGCAAGCCGAGGTGGAGGTTGTCGATGCAGTAGAACCCTTCGTCCTCGAGTGCATGCAGGGCGACGGTCTTGCCCGAGCCGGAGAGCCCGCTGACGATGATGAGTCTCATGTGCGCTGGGCCTCGATCAGGTGCAGCTGACGCTGGGCCAGGTCCTCGGCTGCATCGTAGCCGGAATCGCGCAGTTGATGCTTGCGCACTGCCGCTTCGACTAGCACGGCCAGATCGCGGCTGGGTGCGACGTTGATGACGGTGACCGGCACGGTGACGCCGAGCAGTTCGCGCTCGGCCAGCACGCCTTGCAGACGCGTGGTTTCCGTCGCGGCGGGTTCGGCGTGGCGCAGGTCGATGATCAGCTGCAGATTCTTCCGGTCCTTGATGGCGTTGTCGCCGTACATGGCGCGAATGTTGAGCACGCCGAGCCCGCGAACCTCCAGCATGTCCTGCAGTACCGCAGGACTGTGGGCCTGCAGCGTGTTGGGCGTGATGCGCGCCAGTTCCGGGGCATCGTCGGCGACCAGCCGGTGTCCGCGCGTGACCAGTTCCAGCGCCAGTTCGCTTTTGCCGACGTTGCTGTCGCCGGCCAGTAACACGCCGATGCCAAGCACTTCCATGAACACGCCGTGCATGGTGATGCGCTCGGCAAGCGCTTCGCTGAGGTAGTAGCGCAGCTGGCTGAGCAATTCCTGTTCGGCCAGTGGCGTGGTGAACAACGGCACGTTGCGCGAGTCGGCCGCGGCGCGCAGGGTCTGGCCGGCGGTCAGACCGTCGGCCAGCAGCACCACGACGGTGGCTTGAAACAGATGTCGGATGGCTTCGGCGCGTTCGGCCGGCGGCAGCTCGGTGAGATATTCCATCTCGGCCGGGCCGATTACCTGAACCGCACTGGTGGTGATGAGGTCGAGATGGCTGACCAGCGTGGCGCCGCCCCAGGGGCAGCGGGCGCTGCTGAGTGCGCGCTGTGCGCCCTTGCGCCCAGCCGTCCATTCGAGCTGCAGCTTGTCGCAAAGAGTCTCGAACAGCATCTGAACAGTCAGCGGAGTGGATTCCATGCTGGCTAGTCTACTGAATTCCGGGGCGCTTTCGGCACTTCTGCGCCCCGGATTCTTGTCCGGTCAGGCGGCGTGCCGCGCACTCCATTCGGTTAGTGCGCGGTAAAGCGTCTCGCTGTCCGTACACTGGCGTAGTTGTGCAACGGTGTCGGCGTCACGAAACAGTCTGGCGAGCTGAGCGAGGATGTCGAGATGCGCGTCAGTGCATTCCTCCGGCACGATCAATGCGAAGAGCAGATCGACGGGGTGTTTGTCGGGCGCGTCGAAATCGATCCCTTCGTGCAGTTTGACGAATGCGCCGACTGCCCGTCCGATGCCTTTCATGCGCCCGTGGGGAATGGCTACGCCCGCACCGAGCCCGGTGCTGCCCAGTCGTTCGCGCGCCAGCAGAGTGTCGAAAACCTCATCGGCCGAAAGGCCGGTTTCCTCACTGCCTAGCAGCTGACCGAGCAATTCCAGAGTACGTTTTTTGCTGGTAACGTCGGCGTTGTCTACGACGCGATCCAGGCTCAGTAGTTCGCCGATCTGCATGGTGTGACCTACAGCGTTGGTGGATTCAGGCAAGACGTTTGTCGGCGTCGGCCTTGTGGTGGTCCTTGATCTTTTCCTTGTGCTTGACGACCTGCCGGTCGAGCTTGTCCACCAGACCGTCGATGGCGGCGTACATGTCCTCGGTTTCCGCTTCCGCATGCAGCTGGTTGCCGCCGAGCAGCAGACTGGCTTCGGCCTTCTGGCGGAGTTTCTCGACGCTGAGCACGACATGTACGTCGATCACATTGTCGAAATGGCGCTCCAGGCGCTGGAATTTCTCTTCGACGTAGGCACGCAGCGGGTCGGTGAGTTCGAGGTGGTGGCCAGTGAGGTTGATCTGCATGGGTGACTCCATTGTTGTCTGTCAGGCCTTCGTCAGGCGTTTGCGTTCGCTGGAAGAGAGAATATTCATGCCCTCGCGGTACTTGGCGACCGTGCGGCGGGCCACCTGAATGCCCTTCTCTCCCAAAAGGGCGGCGATTTTACTGTCTGAAAGGGGTTTGTCGCCAGGTTCCCCTTCGATGAGCTTGCGAATCATCGCGCGGATGGCCACCGCCGAGCACTCGCCGCCGTCGGCGGTGCCGACATGGCTGGAGAAGAAATACTTGAACTCGAAGATGCCGCGCGGGGTGTGCATGTATTTCTGCGTGGTGACGCGGGAGATGGTCGATTCGTGCATTTCGACCTGCTCGGCGATGTCGCGCAGTACCAGCGGTTTCATGGCTTCCTCGCCATATTCGAGAAAGCCGCGCTGTTGTTCGACGATGGCGGAGGCCACGCGCAGCAGCGTTTCGTTACGGCTCTGCAGACTCTTGATGAACCAGCGTGCCTCCTGCAGCTGGTTTTTGATGTAGGTGTTGTCCGTGCTGGTGTCGGCGCGCTTGACCATGGCTGCGTAGGTGGCGTTCACGCGCAGGCGCGGGATGGCTTCGGTGTTGAGTTCGACGCGCCAGCGCTGATCCTGCTTGCGCACGATGACGTCAGGTACGATGTACTCGGGCCGGCGATCGCTGATCTGCGCACCGGGGCGTGGGTTGAGCGTCTGTATCAGTGCAACTGCGCTCTGCAGGCCGGCCTCGTCGAGTTCGAGGCGGCGCATGAGCGTTTTGAAATCGTGGTTGGCGAGCAGATCGAGATGTTCGCCGATGAGCTTGCGGACGGCTTCCAGCCAGGGCGTGTCGGCGGGCAGTTCATAGAGCTGTGCCAGCAGACATTCGGACAGGTTGCGGGCGCCGCAGCCGGGCGGATCGAGGCGCTGGATGAGGTGCCGTACCGCCTCGATATCCTCGATCTCGAGCGGCTCTTCCAGTCCCAGTTCCTGGGTCAGGCTGTTCTGCAGGGTGGGCAGATCTTCCTGCAGGTAGCCGTCTTCGTCGATGGCGTCGATCAGGTTGATGGCGATCTGCCGGTCCTGATCGTTCATCGTGGTGAGGTGGATCTGCCACAGCAGATGGTCGATCAGCGATTCGTCACCCCCGCTTTGGGATTCGTAGGGATCGCGCTCCTCGCCTTCAAGGCGGCCATTGCCGGAGCCTGGTACGTTGGCCGGCTCATAGATGTCCTCCCAGGCGCTGTCGACGGGCAGGTCGTCCGGGATCGTGTCTTCGGCGCTGGTGGTAGAGTCGTCGTTTTCTTGATCTTCGGCCGGGTAGTTCTCGTCGTTTTCCTCGTCGCTGTCCAGCAGCGGATTGGTTTCTAGAATCTCCTGGATGTGGGTCTGCAGCTCTAGGGTGGAATACTGCAGCAGGCGAATCGCCTGCTGCAACTGGGGCGTCATGGCCAGTTGCTGCCCCAGCTTGAGTTGAATCGAAGGCTTGATCATCGGGTTTCCGTCATTGCGGCGTTTCGCCGCTCGCTCCAGCAGGCCGGTGCCTCCTGTCTGGTTTTTGCTGTGTCATGTCCAGGATTATATCGAATCCATCTCGGATGCAAGATGTGCTCTCGATCCGCATGGTGCGCTCTGCTGGCGTACGAGGCCGGAGGCGCCGTCCGCCGAGGTGCGCGAGGCAGCGCTGGTGCGGCATCACAGTTTGAAGTCTTCACCGAGGTAGACCTCGCGGGCCTTGCGATTGTGCAGGATGTCCTCGGGGCCGCCTTCGGCGAGCACGCGCCCTTCGCTCAGAATGTAGGCCCGTTGGCAGATACCCAGGGTTTCGCGCACGTTGTGATCGGTGATCAGCACGCCGATGTTGCGCTCGCTCAGATGGCGCACGATGCGCTGGATGTCGAGTACGGAAATCGGATCGACGCCGGCGAAAGGTTCGTCGAGCAGGATGAAGGCGGGGTCGGCGGCCAGGGCACGGGCGATTTCGACGCGCCGGCGTTCACCGCCCGAGAGGCTGTAGCCGCGGCTGTCGTGGATATGCCCGATCTGGAGTTCCTCGAGCAGGGCGTCGAGCGCTTCCTCGCGGCCCTTGGCATCGAGTTCCTTGCGCAGTTCCAGTACGGCGCGGATGTTGTCCTCGACGCTCAGACGGCGGAACACGGAGGCTTCCTGCGGCAGGTAGCCGATGCCCATGCGCGCGCGCGCGTGCATGGGGAAACGCGTGATCTCCTGTTCGTTGAGCTGGATGTTGCCTCCATCGGCCTGGATCAGGCCGACCATGATGTAGAAGCAGGTGGTCTTGCCGGCGCCGTTAGGGCCGAGTAGGCCGACCACTTCGCCGCTAGCGACTTCCAGCGAGACGCTGGCCAGTACGTCGCGGCCGCGGTAGCGCTTGGCGAGTTCGGTGCCGCGCAGCACGCTCATTGTTTTGGCGTCTCCGCGGTCTTGCCCGTGGCGGGTGTGTAGGTGGCCTCGATGCGTTGTCCCGGCGCGCCGGCGTCGACCAGGTCGCGCCGGATGTCGTAGACGATGCGACTGGCGCGGAAGGCGTTGCCGCGCTGCTGTAGCTGGGCGTCGCCGGTGAGCACGATGCTCTGTTCGGCGGGGTTGTAGACCATGTTCTTTGCCTGGCCGGTGATGCGCTTGCCTTCGGCGGTGGTGTCTTCGAAGGTCGCCGGCGTGCCGATCATGGTCAGTTTCTGGATCGGTCCGCTGTTGGGGGCGAGGATGTCCAGCTTGTCGCCCTTGATCATGAGTTTGTCCTGGGTGACCACCACGTTGCCGCTGTAGTTTCCGGTGCCTTTCTGCTGGTTGAAGCGGAAATGGTCGGCGCTGATGTGTACCGGAGCCTCGGGCGCTGCCGGAGTTTGCGCAGCGGCGGGCAGGGGCGCCAGGCAGAACAGGGCGGTGGTCAGGAGCAGGCGTGGGCTAATGAGATCGTTTCGCATAGTGGTCGTCAGCGCTGGTAGGTGCTGCGCACCTCGCGCAGCAGTTCGAAGACATGGTCGGCGAAGTCGGCGTGAAGGCCAAGCCCCTGTACATGGTAACCGGGAGCGTCGATGGTCGTATGCGCCTGGCTGGTAGCGGTCTGGGTGCGGATGTTGACGTATAGGTCGGAGGTGACCAGCTTGAGTTCTCCGTCGGTGGCCGAACGCGTTATGACCACCCTCTCGGGCATGTGTACGTGTTCGCCGTCGGCCTGCAGGTCCGCGCGGGGCGTGGTCAGGATGACGGGGGCCCCGGTCTGAGGGTAGACGGTCAGTACGACATCCTGTAGGTGGGTGATGTCGTCGGGTAGCGTGTGGGTCAGGGTCGTGGCCTGCAGACGGTAGCGCGGTTTGCCGTTGGTGCGCATCTGGGTCAGCGTGATACCGCTGGCGCGGTAGTCGACGCCGCTGGTGGGCGGGTGCGGTTTGCTCAGCGGCGGAACGAGCTGGCCCAGCAGCCAGGCGGCCATGGCCACGGTGGCTAGTGCCACGGCTCCGTACCACAGGCGTTGGGCGTTCATGCGCCGCTGCTGCCCGGGTCAGCGGAGGTAGGTGGCGAGCAGACGTTCCAGGTTGCCCTGGACCTGCATGATGCGCTCGCAGACTTCGCGCGCCGCGCCGTGTCCGCCGGGGCTGGCGGTGATCCAGTGGGCATGCTCGCGGATCAGGGGGGAGGCGTCGGCCACGGCTACGGCCACACCGACGCGCCGCATGACGGGCAAGTCGACCACGTCGTCGCCGACGTAGGCGATGGCCTCGGGGCTGTGGCGCGTGGCTTCGAGCAGTTCCTCGAAGGCGGGCAGCTTGTCGCGCCGGCCCTGGATGACGTGGGCGATGCCGAGATCGGCGGCGCGCCGTTCGACGACCTGCGAGCGGCGCCCGGTGAGGATGGCCAGCGCCACGCCGCTGTCCTGCAGCATGCGCATGCCGTGACCGTCCTTGGCGTTGAAGGCCTTGTATTCCTGGCCGTCGTCGCCGAGCAGCAGTCGTCCGTCGGTGAGTACGCCATCGACGTCGAAGATGACCAGACGAATGGCGTTCAGGCGCTGTTGCAGGGCATCGTTGGAGAGTTCGAGCATGGTGTCTTCGCTGTCGCTTCGTTTTCAGACCACGCCGGCGCGCAGCAGGTCCTGCATGTTGAGCGCGCCGATCAGGCGGTTGTCGGCGTCGGTAACGGGCAGGGCGGTGATGCGGTGGTCTTCCATCAGTTTGACCGCTTCAGCCGCCAGCGTTTCCGGGTGGATGGTACGGCAGTCGCGGGTCATTACCTGCTCCATGCGTACGCGCTGGATGTCGTGTCCTTGGTTCAGGGTGCGGCGCAGGTCGCCGTCGGTGAATACGCCGATGACCTTGCGTTCGGCGTCGATGATGGCCGTCATGCCGAGATTCTTGCGCGTAATCTCCAGCAGCGCCTCGCCCAGAGGCGTGTCCGGCGCGACGGCGGGAACGGCGTCGCCCTTGTGCATGATGTCGGCGACGTGCAGCAGGAGGCGTCGGCCCAGGCGTCCGCCCGGGTGCGAGCGGGCGAAGTCTTCGGCGGTGAAGCCGCGGGCCTCGAGCAGTGCGATGGCCAGCGCGTCACCCATGACCAGCGCGGCGGTGGTGCTGGAGGTCGGCGCCAGACCTAGCGGGCAGGCTTCGCGCTCCACGCTGACGTCGATATGCACCGTGGCTTCGCGCGCGAGTGCGGAGTGCGGATTGCCGGTCATGGCGATCAGTGGTACCCCAAGTCGCCGGATGATGGGCAATGTGGCCGGACTTGCCCATGCCGAGTACGACGATGCGTCCGCGGCAGGCGTGCAGATGGCGGCAGGCGGCGACGAAGGCGTCGTCCATCCGCTCGGCGAGCGCTTCGATCGCGGCGGACTCGGTGCGGATGACGGCAAGACCGAGTTCGGTCAGTTGGGAGGCGTCCAGATGCATGGCGTCAAGGAGAGAGATAGATCCAGATTTCATAGCCGATGAATGCGGCGAGCAGCAGCCCGCCTTCGATGCGGTTGATGCGGCGTTCGTCGCTGCGCAGGCTGAAGGCGAAGACGAACAGTAGCACGGTCAAGCCGAGCATGACCGGATAGTCCCGGCTCAGAACCTCGCTAGGCACAGGGCCGGGGTCGATCAGGCCGGGCAGGCCGAGCACGCCGAGTACGTTGAACAGATTGGAGCCGACGACGTTGCCCAGTGCGATGTCGGGTTCGCCGCGGCGGGCGCTAATGATGGATGCGGCCAGTTCCGGCAGGCTGGTGCCGATGGCGACGATGGTCAGGCCGATGACCAGATCGCTGACGCCAAGACGCTCGGCGATATCCACTGCGCCCCAGACCAGAAACTTGGAGCCCGCCAGCAGGATGACCAGCCCCAGAACGAACAGCAGCGTTGCGTGCGCGGTACTCATCGCCTGCGGCAGTTCGAGTTCCTCGGCGATGGCTTCCTGGCGACCGGCACGGCGGGCGCTGTAGACCATCCAGGCCAGAATCAGCGCGAGGCCGCACAGCAGCGCCAGGCCTTCGACGCGTTGCAGGCGGCCGTCGGCGAGCACGAAGTAGCCGAACAGCATGGCGATCAGCAGCAGCGGCAGCTCGCGCTGCAGCAGGCGCGAGTGCACGCTGAGCGGTGCGATCAGCGCGGTGGTGCCGAGCACGAGGCCGATGTTGGCGACGTTCGAGCCGATCGCGTTGCCGATGCCCAGGCCCGGGTTGCCCTGGACGGCGGCCAGGCCCGAGACCAGCAGTTCGGGAGCCGAGGTGCCCATCCCGACGATGGTCAGGCCGATCACCAGCGGCGGCACGCCGAGATTGCGGGCCAGCGCCGCGGCCCCGTTGACGAAGCGGTCGGCGCCCCAGATGAGCAGGGCGAAGCCGGCGGCGATGGCGATCAGGGAGAGCAACATGTCAGGGGCTTGGCTTGTCGGCGTGGCGGTGGGCGAGGGCGCGATTATACATTCCGGCTGCCGGCGAGGCGGTCCAGGCAGGCGTAGACGTTGTGGCGCGGGTGCCAGCCCAGTTCGCGTTCCGCGCGGCGCGTGTCCAGCGCCAGCGAATGGCGCGTGCCCTGCACCCAGCCGGGCTCGCCGACCGCGGGCGTGAGCCACCACAGCAGGCGATGTACCACGGTGGCCGGACCCAGCGGCAGCGGCAGGCGCACCCGGCGCGTGTGGCCAAGCATGTCACGCAGGCTCAGGGCCGGCTGCGCCGCCAGGTTGTAGGCTCCGGCAGCATGGTGGGAGAGGGTCAGCGCGATCGCTTCGGCCACGTCGTCTTCCCAGACGCACTGGGTCAGCGCGCGGGAGGCCGGATAGAAAGGCTGGCGGAGCACGCGGTTGAGGAACGGGTGCGCGTGCGGGCCGATGATGGCGTGCGGACGCAGGCGGGTGACGGCGACGTTGGGATGTGCCGCCTCGAAGCCGTCGAGTAGTCGTTCGACGGCCACCTTGTCCTCCGCGTAGGCGAAGCCGGGCATGGCGCGCAGCGGCGTGTTTTCGTCGAGCAGCGGAGAATTGTCGGGCCAGGCGCCATAGACTGCGGCACTGGAGATGAAGACGATCCGGCCGAGGCCGTGTTGCGCCGCGGCTTCGAACAGCTGCCGGCTGCCCTCGATGTTGACGGCGCGAATGGTTTCGCGGTTGTGGCGGCGCCGGCCGAGGCCCCCGCCCATGAGCACGAAAGCCAGGTGCACCAGCGCGTCGGCGTCGGCGCAGACCTCGGCCGCGGCGGGGTCGCGCACGTCCAGGCGATGGTGCACGTAGCGGGGATCGGCGTAGTCCGCGGCGCGGTGGTCGATGCCGTGAATGCGTTCGATGCCGGGTTCGGCGAGCAGGCGAGGGACGAGCACGCGGGCGAGCCGGCCCGCGCTGCCGCTGACCACCAGGCGCATCAGTCGGCGAAATCGGGCATGACCTGTTCGGCGAACAGGCGCATGCCGGATTCGGTCTGGTCCTGCGCCATGACGCCGGCGCCGAAGGCGCACAGCACGTGATCGACGCCGGCCTCGCGCAGTTCCTGCAGGCGACGGCGGCAATGGGCCGGGTCGCCGACGATGGTCATGCCCAGGGTCTCCAGTACGCTCAGGCTGATGGCTTTGCCCATCAGCGTGCCCAGCTTGCCGAAGCGGCGGTAGTATTCGTAGCTCTCGTAGAGACGCTCGAGGATCTCGCGTGTCTGGCCCAGCAGGTGCCGGTATAGCCAGACGAAACCTTCGCGCGCCTCGCGGCGGGCGGTGCGGTGGTCGGCGTGGCAGTGCACGCCCACGGTCATGGCGATGCGCGCGTTCTTTTCCGGCGGCGGCGTATCCTGCCCGTGATGGTGCTGCCAGGCGTCGCGATAGAGACGGATGTCCTCGCGCACCATGAACCACGGTTTGAACGGGCCGACCAGCACACCGACCCCTTCGCGGGCGGCCAGCTCGAAGCTTTCCGGGCTGACGGCGGCGGCCCATATGGGAGGGTGCGGTGCCTGCAGCACGCGCGGCAGGACGTCCAACTCCCGGAGCTGAAAGTGTTCGCCCTGGAAGTCGACGCGACCGCGGGTGAATGCCTGACGGATAATGGCCAGCGCCTCGGCGGTGTAACTGCGGCTGTCGCGCATGTGGCGGCCGAAGGCTTCGTATTCGGTGGGCGAGAAGCCCCGGCCGTAGCCGAACTCGATACGCCCGCCCGATAGTACGTCGAGGGTGGCGACCTGTTCGGCGACCTGTACCGGATGATGGTAGGGCAGCGGGATGATGGCGTGGCCGAGGCGCAGGCGCTGCGTTCGCTGGCTGGCGGCGGCAAGGAACAGGCCGGGTGAGGTGCTGTGCGAATATTCAGGCATGAAATGGTGTTCGACCAGCCAGCCGGTGTCGAAGCCGAGGGTTTCGGCAAACGCCCATTGGTCCAGCGTGGCCGAGAAGACCTCGGCTTCGCTGCGGCCGGTAAAGGTCGGTACGGAAAGTTCGTTGAACAGATCGAAGCGCATGGCGGGACGCAGTGTACTACGTCGCCGAGGCCGGGACATGCGGTCTGTACGGGATGGTCTGCAATGCGATATGCGCGCTGAGCGAAGAGGACCGTGGTGATGAGAACCGAAGGGGTTCGGGTTGATGTCGGTGCCTGGGATTGGCAGAGCCCGGCCTGGGGCGAAGAGTATTATCCGGAGGACTTGCCGCAAGAGTGGCGGGCGGCCTATTACACGAATGAATTTCGCTGTGCGGGTCTGCCGGCGGCGGCGTGGTCGGCGGTGCAACTGAGGGCATGGCGCGAGGACCTGCCGGAGCATTTCGCGCTGTGGCTGGAATGTGGTCCGGCGCAGTTGGCGGATCCGGAGGTCGTGCCGGCGCTGGCCGCGCTCGGTTCACGGCTGTCCGGTATCTGGTTGGGAGGGAGGGGTGATCCCGCTGCGTTGCGGGCCTCGGGCATTCGGGTGATCGAGGCGCCGTGGGATGCCGGCCGGCGGTTGGGGGAAGCTGCCGTTGGCCTGTACCGCGCGGACACGGAGCTTGATTTGCGTGCTGCGCGCGAAGTGCTGGAAGCCTTCGCCGCCGCCCCCGGACCACAGTGCAGGCAGCTGTTGGTTACGGGGGCTCCCGCCCAGCTCTCGCGCTTGCGAGAGCTGGGCGAATTGCTGGGTTTCTAGGCTTCGGTAATGCAGTGCCACGGGCCGTTGGCGGAGAGCAATGGTTGACAGCGAACAGGTCTTGCCGAAGACTTCCCCATTCCACGCCATTCTCAGCATGACATGTCCGTTGAATCCACTCCCCTGGTCCGGATCGAGGATCTGAGCTTCAGCCGTGGCGACCGCGTAGTTTTCGATGGCTTGAATGTGGTCGTGCCGCGCAGCAAGGTGACTGCGATCATGGGGCCTAGCGGTACCGGCAAGACCACGTTGCTCAAACTGATCGGCGGGCAGTTGCGTCCGTCCTCGGGCCGTATCCTGGTGGACGGCGAGGATGTGCATCGCCTGTCGGGCGGCGCGCTGTACCGCCTGCGCCGCCGAATGGGGATGCTGTTCCAGAGCGGTGCGCTGCTGACCGATCTCGATGTGTTCGATAACGTTGCGTTCCCGTTGCGCGAGAACACGCGTCTGCCGGAAGGGGTGCTGCGCAGCCTGGTGCTGATGAAGCTGCAGGCGGTGGGCTTGCGCGGGGCGCGCCGACTGATGCCCAGCGAGTTGTCCGGCGGTATGGCGCGTCGCGTCGCGCTGGCGCGCGCGATCGCCATGGATCCGATGATGATCATGTACGACGAGCCGTTCACCGGCCTCGATCCGATCACCATGGGGACGATCGTGTCGTTGATCAAACGCCTGAACGACGGCCTTGGGCTAAGCAGTATCGTGGTCTCGCATGACGTGCCGGAAACCTTGAACATTGCCGATCTGGTCTACGTGATTTCCGGCGGCAAGGTGGTGGCCGAGGGCACGCCGGATGCGTTGCGTGACAACACCTCGCCTTGGGTGCGACAGTTTCTGGACGGGGAGGCCGACGGGCCGGTGCCCTTCCACTATCCGGCGGCCGACTACGCCGAAGACCTGCTGGGACGCGCATGAATATCTTGGACGGGCTGCAGGCGCTGGGGCGCTGGGCGCTGGGCAGTTTCGGGCGTCTCGGCCGCGGCGGCATATTCTTCGTCCGCGTTCTGGCCGCCCTGGGCATGTCGCTGCGACGCCCAGGATTGGTGGTGCGCGAGCTGTATTCGGTGGGCGTGCTGTCGCTGCTGATCGTCGCGGTGTCGGGCCTGTTCGTGGGCATGGTGCTCGGCCTGCAGGGCTACACCACGCTGGTCAAGTTCAATGCCGTCAGTTCGCTCGGCGTGGTGGTGGCACTGTCGCTGGTGCGTGAACTCGGGCCGGTACTCACCGCGTTGTTGTTCGCCGGCCGTGCCGGCTCGGCACTGACCGCCGAGATCGGTCTGATGAAGGCTACCGAACAGCTCTCGGCGATGGAGATGATGGCGGTTGATCCGTTCCGCCGCGTGATCGGCCCCCGCTTTCTGGCGGCGTTCATCGCGGTGCCGCTGCTGGCGGCGATCTTCAACGCGGTGGGCGTGTTCGGGGGCTATCTGGTCGGCGTCAAGATGCTCGGCGTCGACGACGGTACCTTCTGGTCTGCCATGCAGAGTAGCGTCAGTCTGCAGGACGATGTGCTCAACGGCGTGATCAAGAGCGTCGTGTTCGGTTTGGTGGCGGCCTGGATCGCCGTGTTCGAGGGCTATGACGCGGTGCCCACTGCGGCAGGCGTGAGTCGCGCCACCACGCGAACCGTGGTGAACACGTCGCTCGCGGTGCTGGGGCTGGATTTCGTCATGACCGCACTGATGTTCAGTGGCAGTTAAGGTCGGCGATAGCAAACTGTCCATGTCCGCGGGAGACCTGCGGAATGGACGCGCACTTTTTCAATTACCCGCAGTGGGGAGCCAATGATGAGCTCGCGTTCAGTGGAGATTCTGGTCGGCTTGTTCGTGGCTGCCGGCGTTGTCGCCCTTCTGGTGTTGGCGCTCAAGGTCAGCAACCTCAGCAGCCTGGAAGGCAATAACGGCTATACCGTCTACGCCTATTTCAACGACATCGGCGGGCTCAAGGTTCGCGCGCCGGTGACGGCGGCGGGCGTCACGGTCGGGCGGGTGACCGCGATCGACTACGACAAGAAGAATTTCGAGGCCAAGGTGACGATGGACATCAAGCCTCAGTACAACGATTTTCCCACGGACTCCTCGGTGAGCATCTATACCGCGGGTCTGCTCGGCGAGCAGTACATCGCGCTGTCGCCGGGATCGTCTATGCAGAATCTGAAGAACGGCGACCGTATCCGCTACACCCAGTCGGCCGTGGTGCTGGAGAAGATCATCAGCCAGCTCATGGTCAAGTTCACGTCGAAGTAACCGGGTGGCGCGGATCTCGCGGAAGGAGTAGCACGATGATGAAGTGGTTCAGGGTTTGGATGACAGTCTTGCTGTTGCTGCCGGCGGCTCCCGCGGCCTGGGCCGCACAGGATGCCGCATCCGTGCAGGCGGCCGAGGCGGTCGTCAAGCAGGCGGCCAGCGATGCGCTGCAGGCGCTGCACAGCCAGTCCAAGTCAGAGCTGGCCAAGCCGGCGGTGGTGCACAAGCTGGTTTCCCGCTACATCCTGCCGGCGGTGGATATCCAGGCCTCCTCGCGGTTGGTGCTGGGGCACTACTGGCGCACCGCCACGCCGGCGCAACGCAGTGCTTTCGTCGAACAGTTTCAGGAACTGCTGATCAGGACCTATAGCAAGGCTCTTAGCCAGTATCCCGATTCCAGCATCCAGTACTTGAGCAATCGCGACACCTCCGACGGCCGTTTCGCGACGGTGTATAGCCGGGTGGTGCCGCAGGGACACGAGCCGGTCACGGTGAACTACAGTCTGTTCAAGACCAATCAGGGATGGAAGATTTACGATCTGACCATCTCCGGGCTGAGTCTGGTGCAGAGCTATCGCAGCACCTATTCGGAGGAAATCCAGCAGACCGGCCTGGATGCCCTGATCAAGCGCCTGACCCAGCAGAATCAGCAGGCGCAGAGCGGAACCCAGAGCCAGGCGGGGTCGTGAACGCCGCGCTGCGCGCCGTCGAAGCCGGGCGCTACGGTCTCGAGGGCGAAGTCACCGTGGATACCGTGCCGGGCCTGTGGCCGCAGATCGCGGCCGTTGCCGGCAAGGGCGGCGACGTGGAGGTTTCGTGCGCCGGCATCACCCGCGCCGACAGCGCCGCCGTGGCCTGCCTGCTGGAGTGGGCACGTGTGGCCGGCGGCGCCGGCGGCAGCGTGCGGGTATGCGATTTGCCCGAGGTGATGAGAGTCATCATGGACGTCAGCGATCTCGACGGCATCCTGAGCGGCACCTCCACCGCATGAAAGCGTCGCAGTTTGCCCGGGTGCTGCGCCGGCGAGGCGACGTCGCGACGGCGATCGTTTATCATGCGCGCTTTTTGAGCCCGCCGGACCGCGGCGGGTGGTTGGCGGAACATGGATAAACTACTGATCTACGGCGGCGCCCGCCTCGACGGTGAGGTGCGTATCTCCGGTGCCAAGAATGCGGTGCTGCCGATTCTCGCGGCCACGTTGCTGGCGGACAGGCCGATGCGGGTGGCCAACGTGCCGCATCTGCACGACGTGACCACGATGATGGAGCTGCTCGGGCGCATGGGCGTGTCGCTCACCGTCGACGAGCGCATGGGCATCGAGACCGATACCAAGGGTATCCACACGCTGCGCGCGGCTTACGAGCTGGTCAAGACCATGCGCGCCTCCATCCTGGTACTGGGGCCGCTGCTGGCCCGTTTCGGCGAGGCCGAGGTGTCGCTACCGGGCGGCTGCGCAATCGGTTCGCGGCCGGTCAACCTGCATGTCGACGGCTTGCGCGCGATGGGCGCGGACATCGCGGTCGAAGGCGGCTATATCCGTGCCAAGGCCGGTCGGCTGCACGGCGCGCGCCTGGTGCTGGACGTCATCACCGTGACCGGTACCGAGAATCTGATGATGGCAGCGGCGCTGGCCGAGGGCCGCACGATCATCGAGAATGCGGCGCGCGAACCCGAAGTGGTCGATCTCGCCAACTGTCTTATCGCCATGGGTGCCAACATCGAAGGTGCCGGTACCGACACGATCACCATCCATGGCGTCGAGCGTCTGAACGGCTGCAACTACGACGTTCTTCCCGACCGCATCGAAACGGGCACCTTTCTGGTGGCCGGCGCGATCAGCGGCGGGCGAGTGCGCGTCAAGCGCACCTGTGCCTCGATCGTTGATTCGGTGCTGCAGAAGCTGCGTGCCACCGGTGCCGAAGTACGTGTCGGCGAGGACTGGATCGAGCTGGACATGCATGGCGAGCGTCCGCGTGCGGTCGATCTGCAGACGGCGCCGTATCCGGCATTCCCCACCGACATGCAGGCGCAGTTCTCGGCGCTGAATGCGGTGGCCGACGGCGTGGCCAGCATCACCGAAACGGTGTTCGAGAACCGCTTCATGCACGTGCAGGAGCTGCAGCGCATGGGCGCGAACATCCAGGTCAACGGCAATACGGCCATCGTGCGCGGCGTGCCCGAGCTGACCGGCGCGCCGGTCATGGCCACCGACCTGCGCGCCTCGGCAAGCCTGATCCTGGCCGGCCTGGTCGCCAAGGGCGAGACGCTGGTCGATCGCATCTACCATATCGACCGCGGCTACGAGTGCATCGAGGAAAAGCTCGCCCAGCTCGGAGCGCGCATTCGTCGGGTCGCAGGGTGACTTCGTGAACGAACAGACGCTGACCATCGCGCTGTCCAAGGGGCGCATCTTCAAGGACACCGTGCCACTGTTGGCCGACGCCGGCATTGTGCCGGCCGAGGATCCGGAAACCAGCCGCAAACTGATTCTGGAGACCAACGATCCAGGCGTGCGTCTGCTGATCATTCGCGCGACCGACGTGCCGACCTATGTGCAGCACGGCGCCGCCGATCTCGGCGTTGCGGGCAAGGACGTGCTCATGGAGCATGGCGGCGAGGGTATCTACGAGCCGCTGGACCTGCGCATCGCGCGGTGCCGTTTGATGGTGGCAGGTCCGCAGGGCGGCAAGGCCGAATCGCGCCGCCGTCTGCGCGTGGCGACCAAGTTTGTCGACAGCGCCCGTGCGTATTTCGCTTCGCAGGGGCGGCAGGTCGAGATCATCAAACTGTACGGTTCGATGGAGTTGGCGCCGCTGGTCGGGTTGGCCGACTGCATCGTCGATCTGGTCGACACCGGCAACACCTTGCGTGCCAACGGCCTGGAGCCGTGGGAACCGATCGCCGACATCAGCTCTCGGCTGATCGTCAACAAGGCGTCCATGAAGATGAAGCATCAGCGCGTGCAGAAGTTACTTGGGCAGTTGCGGGATGCGGTGGATGCGCGACGCTGAAGTTCCGTTTTTTGGAGCTTGAGTGATCAGTTGGTGGCCTTTGCGGTGCTGGAGTCGGCGTTTTTCCTCCATTTGCTAATCCTTAGGGCTCGTTTCGGGCGTGAACTAGCGTTTGTGGTCAGTGAAGGCGACGTGTTTGCAGACTCTTGCGGCTGATTTCGTGCGCGATTTGAGGTGTGGGACGATTCGCGAAGCGCTCGCGTTGCTTTGCGTTTGGGGTGCTTTTCGTGCGCGAATCAGCGTTAGGTAGTGCTGGTCTTACGTGAGTGACGCGCCCGAGTACCTTTCTTTGCACGCCCAAAGAAAGGTACGAAAGAAAGGCGCCCGAAAGGCCTTGTCCCTACGGGCAGACCTCGAGCGTACACCCCGT